>CAZZGU010000160.1:0-4717 GCA_964653755.1 uncultured Nigerium sp.
GCGGACGCCCCGGGTCCCAAACCGGGGACCGTGGTCCGCAGGCAGCGGACCGCTCGGTTCCCGGTGGTGGTGGCCACCCGGGCCGAACAGCTCACGACCCTGGCCTTCTCCCCTGCCGTGGTGGATCCGGCGGTGGTGTGGGGGGTCGTGCAGGCGCTGCACGACGGCGGCGCCTTCACCCTGGACCAGGACTGGTCCTGCGTCGCCGAGGACCGCACCGGCAGTGGGACGCCCCGGCTGCACTTCCAGGTCGCAGGGCGCCAGTTCCAGACCGACCTCACGGGTCAGGAGCTCGCAGGCTGAGGGTCGCGGCTTGCCGCGACCCTCGCGTCGAGGTCTTCGGACGGCCCCGCCCGGACGACGTGCCCAGCGGCACGACGAGCCTCAGCCCAAGGCGTCCGCCGAGAAGGTGTTGCACTGGTTGGGGTCACCGGTGTTGAAGCCGGTGGCAAGCCACTGACGGCGCTGCGCGGACGAGCCGTGCGTCCAGGTCTCCGGCATGATCCGGCCCGAGGAGGACTTCTGCACCCGGTCGTCCCCGACGGCCAGCGCGGCGTCCACCGCGTCGCCGAGGTCGTCCGCGGTGAGTTGGGCGATCGGGGAATTCGGGTCGCGCGTGGAGTTCCGCAGCCAGACTCCGGCGTAACAGTCAGCCTGCAGCTCGAGGCGGACCTGGGGAGAGGTGGGACCCGTCTGGTTGCCGGCCGACTGCACCTTGCCCAGGACCCCCGTCAGGTTCTGAACGTGGTGACCGTACTCGTGGGAGATCACGTAGGCCTCGGCGGCGTCGCCTCCGCGCGCGCCCAGCCGCGGAAGCATTGCGTCGAAGAAGCCGGAGTCGAGGTAGACGGTCATGTCAGCCGGGCAATAGAAGGGGCCGACCTCGGACGTGGCCATGCCGCAGGCGGTCTGCACCGAGCCCTCGAACATGACGGTTCGCGTCATCTCGTATCCCGGGAGCGCCTGGCTCCAGTACGACTGGACGGAGTTGGTGTAGGCCACAAACCGGCACTCACGGTTGTCGGCGATGTCGGCCCCTGTGGTGCAGTGGGCGAACGGGTTCTCCGCCGGTTCGCTTGAGCTGCTACCCCCGCCGAGCAGGGCCGACGGGTCGAACCCGAAAAGCATGGCCAGGATGATGACCAGGATGCTGGCCCCCCCGCCGACGGCGATCCCCCCGCCCCGGCGCCCTCCACCGCCGCCCATCTGTGAGGGGTCCAGTTTTGCTCCCTGGTTGTACTGCACGGCGACCTCCGTTGGCTTGCGCTCCCGCTGCGAGCATAGCCCGCCCGACAACGGGGGCCGGCGGGCTTTGTCGTGCGTCGACTGGATTGTGACGGTTTCGGGGAGCACCATGGACAGATGCACATCGTCGGGGTCGAAGTGGGAGGCGGATCTCCCGTCTACTCCCACGTGCTCGGACATGGGCAGGACCCACACCAGCTGGCTTGGGAGCAGGGGTACCGCATCGTGCGCCCCCTGTCGGCCACCGGCACGGTTGAGGACCTCATCGTGACCCTACAGGTCACCCGCCACGGACGTACCGTGACCCCGCGCGGCCCCCAACGCACCCGCACTCTGCTCCGAAACGTGAGCGCCGCGGACGCCGACCCGCAGGTGCGCCAGCGCCTGGCCGCCTACGCGCTGGTCGTGTCGGATCGGGGGTTGCTGGCCACGGAGTTCTCCGAACGCACCGCCGTCGCGGGCCTGTGGAGTCTGCCGGGCGGGGGCATCGATGCGGGCGAGAACCCGGCGCAGACCGTCCAGCGGGAGGTCTTCGAGGAGACCGGCCAGTACATCGACGTCCAGAAGTTCATCGACATCCAGACCGATCACTGGATCGGGCTCTCCCCGAGCGGGGTGGTCGAGGATTTCCACGCGGTGCGCCTCATCTACGCCGCACGCTGCGAGGAGCCGACCGATCCGGTCGTCCACGACTCCGGCGGCACCACGGCGGACTCCCGCTGGGTCCCCGCCGACAACTGGCGGGACGTGGCCTGGGCCACGGGAGCGCGAGCACTCCTCAACCGCCACGTGGCGGCGCATCTGCGGGGCTGGCGTCTGCGCGAACAGCGCAGCGCCTGATCAACGCACAACAGGACGGCCCGCCGAGGCGGGCCGTCCTGCGTGACTGCGGTCGGTGGGCTGCTGTGACCGGTGTGCTCCCGAGACCGGCTACTGGCTGCGGAAGTACGACAGGATCCGCAGCAGTTCGGTGTACAGCCAGACCATCGTGACGGTGAGGCCGAAGGCCGCGCGCCAGGATTCGGAGGCCGGCGCCCGGTTGCGGATGCCCTGTTCGATGTAGTCGAAGTCCATGATCAGGTTGAGCACGGCCAGCACGATCGCGATCAGCGAGACGCCGATGGCCAGGAGGCCGGCGCCCTCTCCGATGCCCCGCAGGCCGGTGTCGACGCCGAAGAGCGCGAGGACGAAGTTGACCAGCATGACGCCCGCGAAGGCAAAGGTGGAGATCGTCACCACCTTGCGGAACTGGCTGTCGACCTTGATCCGCAGGTACTTGTAGGCGGCCAACGTGGCGCCCGCGGCCACGAAGGTGGCGAGCACCGCCTGTGCCACGATGCCGGGGAACATCGTCTCGAACAGCAGCGAGAACGCCCCGATGAACACGCCTTCGATGACCGAGTAGGCCAGAACGCCGGCCGGGTTGACGACGCGCCGCAGCGCCACGAACAGGACCGTGACGAAACCGACCAGGCCGCTGAGAATCAGCGCCGGCAGCATCAACTGCGGGGGCAGGAACATGAAGGTCAGGGCCGCCGACAGGAACAGGACGCCCATCGTGATCGCGGACTTCGTGATCACGTCATCGATCGTCATGACGCCTGCGGGCGGTTCCTGCGGATACTGCTGCGGGTACTGCTGGGGGGCGCCAGAGGGACCAGGCTGCCCCCAGGGCTGTTGCGGGTAGCCCCCGTACTGCGTCGGGGCACCAGCGGGCTGGCTGGGGTATCCGGGGCCCTGGGAAGCCGGCGCGAAAGCGTTCGGCTTGCTGAGGACGGGGTTGGTGCTGCGCATGAGTCTTGCCTCCTTGATGGATTCACGATCCAGTCTACGAAACGCCGCCAAGGCGTCCGCTATTCCGCGCGGTGCCCCCGGTGGGAGTCGAACCCACACTGGAGCGGGTTTAAGCCGCCTGCCTCTGCCGTTGGGCTACGAGGGCCGCTGCCGGACGATTCTAGGCGCGCTCCGCAGCGAGTAGAGCCAACACGATGCCGTCCAGGATGTCGGACTCGCTCACTGTGAGGTCCACGCGGGCCCGCGCGGCCACGCGCGCGCAGATCAGGGCCCCCGCGCAGATGACGTCGGCCCGCTTGGGCTGCATGGTGGGCAGCGCCGTCACGTCCGCGACGGGCAGGCCGAGCAGCCAGTCGGCGAGACTGGCCAGCCTGGCCCTGGTGATCGTGGACCCGTGCACCGCGCTTCGGTCGTAGGCGGGCAGGCCCTGGGCCAGGGCGGAGAGCGAGGTGGCGGTGCCGCCGACCCCGAGCCAGGCTCGAGCGCCACCGACGTCGATCCCGCTGCCGTCGAGCAGCCCGTCGATGAACGCAGTCGCCTCCCCCACCTCGGACGCCGTGGGCGGGTCCTCGTGCAGGAAGCGTTCCCGCAGCCGGACCGACCCCATGTCGAGGGAGACCGCGGCGTCCACCCGTGGCCCCGGCAGCGAGCCCATCACGAGTTCGGTGGAGCCGCCCCCGATGTCCAGGACCAGGGCCGGCGAGGCCGCCCCGGGAGCAGCAGCGAGCGCCCCCGTGAACGAGAGGCGCGCCTCCTCCTCGCCGGCGATGACCTCGGCCGGGACGCCCAGGCGGGCCCGGATGCCGTCGAAGAACGCCTCCCGGTTGCGTGCGTCGCGCGCCGCGGAGGTGGCCACGAACCGCGTCCGGAGGACGCCGAGGTCACGCACCTCGGCGGCGAAGTCGTCGACCGCGGCGAAGGTCCTCGCCAGCGCGTCCGGATGGAACTCGCCGCTGGCGTCCACGCCCTGCCCCAGGCGAGTCAGGTGAAGGCGCCTGTCGAGTTCCACGAAGCCCCCGGCGCGCTCCTCGGCGACGAGCAGGCGGACGGAGTTCGTACCGCAGTCGATCGCGGCGACACGGCGAGCGCTCATGAAGGGTCCTCCAGGCAGGGATGGGTCCAGAACGGGCCGAGCACCGCCAGGGCCTCATCGCCCAACGGGTTGGTGCCGGGGCCGGCGGCAAGGGCATGCGCGACGAGGACATGGAGGCACTTGACGCGCGTCGGCATGCCGCCCGCGGAGACGCCGGCGATTTCCACGACCTCTCCCAGGGAGGCACGGTCGGCGAGGTAGGCCTCGTGCGCAGCCCGGTAACGGGCCGCCAGGTCGTCGTCGGTGGCGAGGCGCGCGGACATCTGGGCCATCACGCCGCCTGCCTCGAGCGTCGAGCAGGCGGCGACCGCCCTCGGACAGGTGAGGTAGTAGGTCGTGGGGAAGGGGGTGCCATCGGTCAGCCGCGGAAGGGTCGTCACGACTCCCGGTCTCCCGCAGGGGCACCGCCAGGCGACGCCGGCCACGCCGCGCGCCGGTCGTCCCAACTGCGCCTCGAGGGTGGCAGCGTCCCCGGGAGCGAGGGGTTCACAGGTTGCAGGCACGCCCGACACCCTACCGGTGCGCTCAGGGCGCGACCGGGCTGTCGGCGTCCCGCAGGGAGGCCTCGCGGGAGGCCAGTTGCTG
>CAZZGU010000160.1:4727-5756 GCA_964653755.1 uncultured Nigerium sp.
CCCAACGCCCTCGATCTCCTGGTTGCCGGAGAGCACCTCGCCGTCGTGACCGATGACGCGATACCCGACCTCGCCGGGCATGACCCAGCCGAGCCGTGTGCGCGCCTGGGCCTTCACGTACGCCGGATCACGCCAACGCTCGAGTTCGTCCTCGAGGTCCGCCACGCGCGCGGTGCGCTCGACGATCTGCCGGTTGGCGGTGGCGAGGTCGGCCTGCTGGGTCACGAACACCTTCAGGGACGCCGCATAGGAGAGCACGAGCAGGGCCAGGACCGCGAAGAAGACGAGCGCGCGCCGCGTGAGAACCAGCCCGCGCCGAGGCCTCGGGATCCGCGCCACCAGCCGTGCCGGGGCGCTGGGGGCGGACGCCGGCGTGGCGCCGGCAGCGGGCACAGATGGAGCGGACGCCGAGCGGGCGCCCGTGCGCGGGCGCCTTGCCGGGCGTCCCGGACCAGTCGGCCGCCCCGGCGGCTTCGGTTCGCGTGCCATCCCCACCCTCCGTTCCCGACAAGGATAGGCGCCGCGCGTCGGGCCGACGGGGACGGCTCACCGGGCGCTGAGGCGCCCGAGCCAAGAACGCGACCGCCGGCCGAGAAGCCCGGCCGGCGGTCGTGGGTTGGTCGAACTCAGCCCTTGAAGCGGGGGAAGGCGCCCCGCCCGGCGTACACGGCGGCGTCGTCGAGGTCCTCCTCGATGCGGAGCAGCTGGTTGTACTTGGCGACGCGGTCGGAGCGGGCCGGGGCACCGGTCTTGATCTGGCCGCAGTTGGTGGCGACGGCGAGGTCGGCGATGGTGGTGTCCTCGGTCTCACCGGAGCGGTGGGACATCATGCAGCGGTAGCCGCTGCGGTGGGCCAGCTCCACGGCGTCCAGGGTCTCGGTGAGCGAGCCGATCTGGTTGACCTTGACGAGCAGGGCGTTCGCGGTGTCGGTGTCGATCCCGCGCTGAAGGCGGGTGGGGTTGGTCACGAAGAGGTCGTCGCCGACGAGCTGGACCTTGTCACCCAGCTGATCGGTAATGGTCTTCCAG
>CAZZGU010000161.1:0-1652 GCA_964653755.1 uncultured Nigerium sp.
CCCGACAAGGGCCCAGACCGCCCCGACAAGGGCCCAGGCCGCCCCGACAAGGGCCTAGCCTCCCTACAGCGGCTGCCGACCCAGGGTGCCGACGAGCGACGCCTGGTATTCGGGGCTGGAGACGCGGGCCAGCCGCTCTTCGGCCGTGGCCGACCGGGAGGCGAGCCCGAGCCGGGCCACGGGCTCTGCGTTGGCGGGATCGGAGATGAACGTCGACAGCGCGTCGACGCCGGCGCGTCCCTGACGGATGTCCTCGGCCTGCCGGGCGTCCAGTCGGGCGGCGTACCAGTCGCTGGCAAGCACCGATTCCGGGCTGAACTGCTCCCGGAACGCCGGGTCTGCGAGCGTGAGGCCGTCAGCCGTGGCGCCGTGGGCCATGATCTCGAGCAGTCCCCGCAGCGGCGGGACTGCCAGGTCGACCGTCCCGTCGTCGAAGTACGCCCGGGCGACCCGCTCGTGGGTGGCCACGATGGTGGCCATCGAGGTGGCGAACGTGTCGGCGTCCTGCAGTTCGGGGCGCAGCATCTCGTCGGTGAACACCACGTCGGGGTGCAGGAAGATGCGCCCGAAGTAGGTCGTCGCGAAGGCCTCGTTCATGCGGTACCCGAGCCGGCTGGCCTGCACGAGCTGGCCCTTGTGCTCGAAGTCGTGGAGCTTCTCGAGGTAGCCCCCCGCGATGAGGGCGGACGCCTCGCGCTCGGCCGGCTGCATGCGGCTGAACAGCTCGGGGACGAGCATGGAGAAGTCGTGGTCGACGCGCACCTTCGGCCCGATGTAGCCCGCGCTGGAGAGCCAGCCGTCGTACCCGGTCAGCACGAACGACAGCAGCGCCGCGTTCAGGTCGAGCACGGCCGGCAGCGCGTTGAACGGCGCCTTGGTCATCGCGCCCTCGGAGCCCGCGCCTGTCGTCGACGGCGATTTGCCGGTCATGGAGCTGATGAACTCCATGAACAGCTCCGGCAGTTCCATGTAATGCAGGGGGTTGTAGGTGCACAACGGGGGCACGCCCGGCTCGGCGGGGTTGTTGCGGCGGCCGGCTGCGACGACGTCGACCGGCTGCACGATGGTCTCCGACGCCGGGACCTTCCGCGCGAGGTGCCACGCCAGGTCGGCGGACGCCGTGGCCTCCGGGTTGGCGAGGTCGGAGCGCACCTGCAGGTAGCGCGGGTTCTTGGTGCGCTTGCCGTCGACGATGCGGGGATTGGCCGAGCAGACGAACCAGCGCGGCGACTCGTCGTCCGGGCGGGCGGCCGAGTCTGCGATGAGCTGGGCCATCGGATCGGTGAACTCGCTGTAGGCCTGGACGTCCTCCATCATCGCGCGGGCGTCCGCGTGGTTGAGTGGCTCGAAGTTGGAGATGAACGTGCCGGGGCGGGCCATGTCCTTCTCGGTCTGCTTGTCGTAGCCGCGATGGATCGCATCGTCCGGGCGCTGGAACAGCAGCCGCTCGCAGTTGGCGACGACCTTGCGCGACGGGCCGTCGGTCGTGGGGACGACCGCGCTGGCCGTGATGTCGTCCTCGGTCTGCACCTTCAGCGCCGGGCTGAAGTCGGGGCGGAGGCTGAACAGGCGCCAGCTGCCGTCGTCGTTGAAGCCGACGCGGAGCATGTTGATCTTGATCTGCTCGCCATCGAGGCGCAAGGCATTGCCCT
>CAZZGU010000161.1:1662-2759 GCA_964653755.1 uncultured Nigerium sp.
GGCGCCCACCGAGAAGTGGCCGCGCCAGTCGGCGCCCCACTCGGGCTTGAAGTGTCGTTTGACCGTGAAGAGGAGCTCCTTCACGTGCGGCGGGATTCGCTCCAGGAATGCGTTGTGGCGGTCGCTGAAGCGGCTGCTCGGGGTCATGAGCTTGATGACGGAGCCGAAGCTGCGCTCGTTGCTGAGGATCGGACGGTGGTCGGTGCCGTTCCGCGCGGGGTCACGGAACCGGTCGCCGTAGTCGCGGTCGATGAGGGCTTCGACGGCGTCCATGTCGCGGTCGAAGTCGGCGGCGAAGACCGTCCCGTACTGGAAGGCGTCGAGGATCGACTTGCTGATCTCGCTCTTGCCGCCGCCGGAGACCGTCGCCGGCTTGTGGCAGTGGGTGGGGGTCGCGTCGGTGCCGACGAGGTGCCACTGGGTGCGGTCCTCCTCGCGGTGCTTGGCGTGGACGCGGTAGCCGTTCGGCATCACGTAGGTCTTGTCCGCGAGCAGCTTGATGGAGCGCCGCCCGCCGTCGGCGTTCCACGAGACGGTCTGGGTGCGCATGCTGAACGTCGAGCCGCCGGGCACGAGCACGTGGTGCGGCCAGACGCGGTCGAGCGCGTGGCCCTCGGGCTGCAGTTCGAAGCGCTCCGGGTCGCGGGCCACGACGTCGGCGATGGTGAAGTCCGCCGGCGTCCGGTTGTCGGTGAACTCGGAGCCCATGTTGTAGGCGGCGTGGACGATCGCGCCGCCGGCGTGCTCTTCCTCGACGTTGCCGAGCAGGTTCGCGGCATAGGAGATCTGGGTCTTGACCTCCTTCTTGCAGTAGCCGAAGTAGTTGTCGGCGATGACGGTCGCGATGACGCCGCGTCCATCGCGGAGGCACAGCTTGAAGGCCTGACCGCCGTTGTAGCGCTCACTTTCGTCGGACCAGCACTGTCCGTCGCGGCGCTGCCGCTCGGTGGCGTCGTCGACGTGGGGGAGTCCGAGCTCCTTCTTGGTGAGGGTGCTCTCAGCAACGGTAGCAACGCCTTCGGCGTCAACAGAACCCTTGCACTGAGCAACATCAAAGGAGATAGCAACGATCTTGCCTTCAGCATCCAGAGCAACTG
>CAZZGU010000161.1:2769-5737 GCA_964653755.1 uncultured Nigerium sp.
GGGGTCGCCTCCGTTGCCGAAGATCGACTCGACGAAGTCGAGGTTGGCGACGAGGCCGCCGGGGGCGATGAAGCGGATCTCCATGCGCCGCTCCGGGGTGTAGCCGGGGACCTGCGGGACGACGAGGGGACGCAGCAGCAGTGAGACGAAGCAGGACGCCGGCCGTTCGGCCCCGGCGGACCAGGGCAGGAGCAACGCGTCAGCGGGGGCGTCAAAGGCCTGGGCGAAGAGGCGCGCGGCGACGTCGCGGTCGACGGCGATCTTGTCGTCCGGGATCGCCAGGCCGCCCTCGGCGATGTGGAACACGCCCGCGGTCGTCCGGCGGTCGTTGGCGGGGTTGTGGAGGACGCCGTTGGCCAGGCGGTAGGAGCTGAGCAGGTCGGAGGTGAACTCGTCGCCGTCGCGGGGCAGCGAGACAGCCCTGGCCAGACCCGGTTCGTCGAGCACGAACGTGGAGCGCGGCAGCTTCGGGGACGCGGCTGCTCCGGCGAGATAGTCGTCGAGGAAGCGCTGGACGCGGGCGTCCACGGGGCTGAGGCGGTCCTTGAGGCGGCGGCTGAGTTCGCGCTGGCGGGCCAGGAGCGGGGAGACGAGCCGCAGCTCGTCGCTCGAGGCGTCGTCGAGGGGTTGGCCGAGGAGGGCCAGCCGCAGTGCGATGGCGGCCTGGATCTGGGGGGACATGACACAATGCTCACCCGAGCCCCCTGTTCGTGGCAGGGGATTGCCGTTGTTGCCACTGGCCCCAGGCCCGGCTGCGGCTTCGGCGGCAAGGAGGGGGAGCAGCATGGACCAGGACCGGCGCGCGGGCATCGTCGTCGTGCACCCGACGAGCTACCGGGATTCCCGCCAGATCGGCGAGTATCTCCGCAACGGGATCACCGTCGTGCTCGACCTGCTCGAGATGGATCCGGCTGACTCCTATCGACTCGTCGACTTCGTGTCCGGCCTGGTGTTCGGCCTGCAGGGCAATATCGACAAGGTGACCGCCTACGTCCTCGTGGTCGCGCCGCCCGGCGTCACCGTCATCGACGACGTGGAGCACCTGACCGGGTCGTTCTACAACCAGAGCTGAGCGGATCCGTCAGCACTCGGACGCCGACGCGCGCGGCCGCGTCCCTCTACCCTCCCTTGAGGGTTTGACACGGAACCCTTGCCCGGTTTCTCAGCTGGTCCGTAGGGTCCTTTCAGTAACCGCTTGGTCGGGTCCCGGTGTGGGGGCTTGACATGCTCGGCGAGAGGACCCCCATGGCGCTCCGGAAGCACGTGCGACGCGCAACGGCCGTGACGGTTGGCACCGGGGTGATGCTGCTCGGCGGCATGGTCGCTGGTGGCAGCGCCGAGGCCTGGGACGTCGCCGTCTGGGACCGCGTCGCCCAGTGCGAGTCGAGCGGCAACTGGGCCATCAACACCGGCAACAGCTACTACGGCGGTCTGCAGTTCAGTGCCGGAACGTGGCGCGCGTACGGCGGCGAGGAGTACGCCACGTACGCCCATCAGGCGTCCAAGGCCGAGCAGATCGCGGTCGCCCGCCGCACCCTGGCCGGACAGGGACCCGGCGCCTGGCCCACCTGTGGCCTCCGCGCGGGCCTCACCCGCGAGAACGGCGGCGCCGACCCTGCCGCCCAGCCCGTCGGTTCGGCCCTCGCCGCCCCGGACGCCGTCGCCCCGGCTGATCCCGAGGAGGCCGCCGAGGAAACGGAGTCCGTCGACGTGGCCGCGCCCGCGGCGCCGATGGTTGAGAAACCGGTGGCTGAGAAGCCGGTGGCTGAGAAGCCGGTGGCTCAGAAGCCGGCGGCCCAGAAGCCGGCGCCGCCCGCGGCGTCCGTGTCCGGCGCGCTCGTCGTCGACGGAGTCCTGGGCCCGAAGACGGTCCGGGAAATGCAGCGCTGGGTAGGGACGACGGTGGACGGGATCTGGGGCCGCGGCACGACCCGCGCCCTGCAGTCCACGGTCGGCGCGACCGTGGACGGGATCAAGGGACCGGAGACGACGGCGAAGACCCAGCGAGTGGTCGGAGTCACTCCCGATGGTGTGTGGAGCCGCGGGACCACCCGGGCGCTGCAGGAGTACCTGAACGAGCGCTGACGGGGCATCCCGGGTCGCTCCCTGAGCAGACCCTCGCTGGCTTGGCTGGGCGGCGTCCGACCCGTCACGCTTGAGGTATGACGAACCCGAACCAGCCGTGGACCGACCCGAATCAGCCCCACGGATCGCAACCGCAGCAGCCTTGGGATCCGCCGACGGCCGCTCAACCGCCCTATCAGGCCCCCGCCCCCCAGCAGCCGATGGCCCAGCAGCCGATGGCAGGGCAGCCGCCGTTCCCGCAGCAGTCGTACCAGCCCGCGCCGCAGCAGTCTTGGCAGCAGCAGCCGTACCAGCCTCAGCCGTGGCAGCCGCCGGTGGCGCAGACTCCCGACGGCACCGACCGCACCATGGCCATGTTCGCGCACCTGTCTTCGCCGATCGCCTGGGCGCTCTCGGCGGGGTGGCTGAACTTCCTCGGGCCGCTGGTCATCTGGCTGCTCTACAAGGACCGTTCCCCGTTCGTTCGCAACGCTGCTGCGGGGGCGTTCAACTTCACGATCACCATGTGGCTGGTCAGCATCATCGGCTGGATCATGATCGTCACCGTCATCCTGCTGCCGATCGGACTGCTGCTCGTGGCCATCGGCGGGCTCGGCGCCCTCGTCCTCGGGATCGTCGGCGCCGTGAAGACCTCCAACGGGGAGGTCTACAACTACCCGTGGCAGATCCGTCTGCTGAACTGATCTGATCCCGCCGGACGCCGCGGGTTCACCCGCGGTTGGCCGGCTGGAGACAACCGACCGAACCGACGCTCCGTGCCGCAAGGGGTCAACCGACCGCGATGGTCAACCGACCCGAACCCGGCGCTGGGCGTCGGTTCTGTTCTCCTCCCCAGCGGCATCGTCTGCCCAGAGCCGCCGGTCGGGGCATGAGCGTGGGTTGG
>CAZZGU010000162.1:0-5631 GCA_964653755.1 uncultured Nigerium sp.
CCTTCTCGGCGTCGTCGGCGGCGCCGAGGATCCGGGCCAAGGGTTCGTAGGTGCCCTCCAGCGCGGCGGTCGACTGGGCCTCGACCCGCAGTGTGGTCTGGCGGAACAGCCGGGGGTTGGGCAGCGAGCGGGACTGTTCGAAGAAGGACATTCTGCGGGTGGGATGTGTCGCCATCGCACGGATCGCGACACATCTGTTGGCGAGTCTGGCCATCCCATCGGCCTTGCCAGGTTGCGGGGAGTGAGTCGCTCGGCGGTAGGGGCCGACCTGATGACCGGCGAGGCGCGGCCGTTGCCGCCAGCCGTGACCGTCGAGGAGGAGATCTGCCCGCATGGCCGCGACACATGCGTCATTCAGGGGTTGGAGGCGTGACGGTCGGGGTCTTCGCCCGCCAGGCCTTGACCCTCGCTATAACTGATAATAACCTCCAGTATATGAGAACTCAAGCGCCGTTGCTGGCTCCGGTGTTCCGGTCTGAGGGGCAGGCCCGGCTGCTGGCGGTGGTCTTGCTGGGGCCGGGTGAACTGAGCATCACTGATCTTGCGGAGCGTGCCCATCTGGCGTATCCGACGGCTCATCGTGAGGTGGCCCGGCTGTTGAGTGCCGGGATCCTGGTCGAGCGGGTGGTGGGAAAGAGCCGGCTGGTGCGGGCGAATCCGGAGAGCCCGTTGACGGCGCCGTTGCGCGAGATCCTGTTGGTGGCGACCGGGCCGGTGACCTTGCTCGCGGAGGAGCTCGCGACTGTGTCGGGGGTGGAGGCGGTGTTCCTGTACGGGTCGTTCGCGGCCCGGATGCGGGGGGTTGAGGGGCCGGCGCCGCAGGACATCGACGTGATGGTGATCGGGTCGCCGGAGGCGGGGGCTATCTTTGACGCCTGCGAGCGGGTGGAGCGGTTGGTGGGTCGCCCGGTCAACCCGACGATCGTGTCCCGCGCCGAACTTCGGCACCGCAGCGGTTTCCTCAACCACGTTCGTTCCAACCCGATCGTGCCGGTCCTGGGGGAGGTGCCGTGGCCGTGACTCCTTTGACGGCGGCGCAGCAGTTGGCCGTCGATGCGCTCGTCGCCGGGGGGCGGCTGACGGTGGTGCCCGTCGATCTGATGCGCGCCAGCCTGTTCGTGCGGCACGCCCAGGAGGCGATCGTCGATCTACCGAACCTGACCCGGGTGCAGAACCGGTACAACCTCGCCTACGACGCCTGTCATGATCTCGGGGAGGCGCTGCTGGCCAGCCACGGCTACCGCACGAGGAGCGGGCCCGGTCAGCACGAGGCCCTGGGCCGGTTCCTACGGGCGGTGCTGGACAGACCGCCCGGGCAGCGGGAGGCCCGCCGCTACGAACAGCTCCGACGCTCCCGCAATCAGCAGCGCTACGACGCGCGTCCGGTCGGCGAGGCGGAGGCGGCGTTGGCCGAGGAGACCGCGCGAGGCCTGTTGGTCGCGGTCGTCGCGCGAGGGGTGCCGGCATGACCAACGAGGCCGTCCGGCGCCATGCACAGCCGGAACCCCAAGCTGACAGTGCGGGTTCGGTGCGCTGCCCGGAGTTGGGTGCCAAGTACTGCCAAGTTGCGGGGGAGGGGATCCGCCGCATCTTCGCGGAGATGCGGCGGCACGGTCTGACCGATCCGCTGTACAGCCAAGGTAAGGCCGCCGTACGGCTGACCCTGTCGGCCGCCGATGCGGTGCCGGACGAACTCCGGAGAGAACTGGGCATCGGGGTCCTCCGGACGCTGGACGCCCTCCGGCTCGCCGCGCGGGCCCCCGGCACGGGGCAGGTGGCCGACCTTGCGGGCGTGAGTCGGCCGACGGCGCTGCGACACCTTCAGACCCTCCAGGAGCACGGGCTCGTCGTCTGGGAAGGCGAATCGGTGAAGGATCCGCGGGCAACCTGGCGGGTGCGCTGACGCGAGGCGTCGTGACTGGAAGCTACTGCCAAGCCGAACTGTAAAGCGATGTGGCAGTAGATCTTGTCAGTAGGGAACCCGGCCTGACGGCGTCCGCGGCGTCCGGACCTTTCCGGCAACGCCACCCCTAGGCACGGCCGGCGGGACCGGCGTGGTCCGCCTGCGTCTCCACCGCGACGGCGATCTGCTCCAGCCACTCGTCGGCCTGCCGGTCGTCCAGCCGCAGCATGGTCGAACGAAGGACGGCGCCCAGCGGTCCCGACAGTTGGTTCTCGAGCGCCAGCGTCAGCTTCGTGCCGCCGTCGACGGGTTTCACCGTCCAGGTCTGCGCGAACCCGCTGGAGGACTTGAGCGTGACGCTCTCGTTCGGTGCTGCCGTGCTGTACTCCATGGCGACCGAGGCAGGGATGCCGAGGATGCGCGCGGTCCAGCGGAAGGTCGTGCCGACCACCCCGGGGCTGGAGGTGACGTCGGTGACGGTGGTTCCCGCGTAGGCGCCGAGGGTGTTGGCCGGATCGGTCAGGAACGCGTAGACCTTCTCCACCGGTGCCTTGACCGTGACCGCCCGGGTGACGACGAGGTGCCGTTCGACCTCCCGGTGGCGGGGGGACCCGGTCTCCACCTCAGCCTTGACGTCGTCGAGCCAGACGTCCATGTCGTGCTCGGTGAGCTTCATCGCGACGGCGTCGAACGTGCCCGCGGCCCAGTTCGACGGGACGGCGTCCACCCCGACGGTCAGCCTCGTCCCGGTGTCGACGGGCTCGACGTCGAAGGTGAAGACGAAGCCCTTCGAGGACGTGATGACCAACTTCCGGTTCGGGACGAACTCGGCGAACTCGTTGCGGCCCGAAACGTGGAACCCGAACATCCTGTCTTCCCACTCGAACGTCGTGCCCACTCCGTCCGGGGTGCTCTTGACGTCATGGATCTTCGTGCCCATGGAGACCCAGGAGGTCGCCGGGTCCTTGAGGTAGTCGAAGACTTGTTCGACGGGTGTGTCGATGGTGACGCTTCTGGTGTAGAGCCTCCGGGACATCCCTGAACCCCCTTGTCGGACGCGGTGCGCGCGGGCGGGCTCCGGGGGAGCCTGCACGCCATCAATTCACTCACGTCGGGACCGGGTGGGCAAGACCTTCCGCCGGTGGGGCTCTGCGGATGTTCAATAGGATGTCTGTTCGAAAAATGTCGGTGGGGGGTCGTAGCGTGAGGGTCATGAGCAGGACTCCCGGGAACAGTGGCGTGGGCGGTGACTTGGTGGCCACCGCGGACGTCCTTGCGGGCGTCGGGGCCCTGTTGGATCGGGTGGATCACGAGGGCCGAGCCGGTCTGGACGCGGAGGCGCGGGTGGGTCTGGTGGAGGCGGTCGTGGTCCTGGCCCGTCGGGTGGAGGCACTGCGGGCGGTGCTCGTGGGGGAGGCCGAGGCGCAGCGGGCGGCTCAGGTGGCACGGGGGGCGTCCTTGCGGAGCTTGCTGGCGCTGCGGGCGCAGGTGAGCGCGGGGGAGGCTGCGACCTGGGTGTTCGCCGGCAGGGACGTGGTGGGGCACGACGGCGTGCAGAAGGCGGCACTGGCCGGCGAGGTGTCGGTGGGACAGGCGCGGGCCATCGAGGGGGTGCTGGGGGAGTTGCCGGCGACCCTCGATGCCGGACAGCGGGCGCGGGCGGAGCAGGTCCTGCTGGAGCAGGCGCAGCGTCTCGACGCGAAGGGGTTGGCGGGGCAGGCGCGGGCGGTGCTCGAGGAGGTGGCTCCGGAGGTTGATGTGGTCGAGGACGAGTTGGAGCGGTTGGATGTCCGGCGAGCACGGGCCGTTGCGACGCGCGGGTTGACGTTCGTGCCGGACGGCCGTGGGTCGGTGCTGCTGCGGGGGCAGTTGCCGGTGTTGGAGGCGGCTGGTGTGGAGCGGTTGGTGGCCGCGTACACCGAGTCGGATCGGCGGGCGCAGGAGCGGGCCGCCGATCGCCTGGACCGGCTTGCCGAGTCGCGGACGCCGGAGCAGCGCCGCGCGGACGGCTTGGTGGCTCTGGTCGCTGCGCATGCGGCTGCCCTGCAGGCGGCGGGCCTGGAGGCGATCGGGGCTGGGGGGACAGGGACCCGCTCCAACAGGTCCGGCGCGGGCGCGACCAGCACGCGTACGGCGGGTGCCGCTGCCAACGGCGCTACTGCCCCCACTGCCGCTACTGCCCCCACCGGCGCCACCGGGGCTGTGCGTGCTGGAGGTGGGGGTGGTCGGGCGCCGCGAGTGGCGGGGGACCGGCCCCGGGTCGTGGTGACCCTGGACTTCGGGTTGTTGGCGCAGCAGGCCGAGCAGGCTGGGGTGCTGGTGGATGGCACGAAGGTGACGGCGGGGGAGTTGCGGCGGCTGTTGTGCGACGCCGACATCGTGCCCGTGGTGCTGGGTGGTTCGTCGGAGGTGCTGGACGCGGGTCGCGCGCAGCGGTTGGTGACCCCGGAGATCCGGCGGGCACTCGGCTTGCGGGACGGCGGATGCGTGTTCCCGGGGTGCGGCGCTCCCGAGGTGGTGTGTGAAGCCCATCACATCGCGCCATGGTGGGCGGGTGGCGAGACGGTGGTGTCGAATCTGGTGCTGCTGTGCACGCACCACCACGGCACGGTGGAGCCGTTGCGGTTCTTCAGCGGCAAGGGTCCGCCGCGTTGGCGGGTGAGGATCGCCGCCGACGGTCTTCCCGAGTTCCTGCCACCGGCACCCCCGGGAAGCACCCCGGAGCCGGTTCGCCATCAGCGCACCCTTCAACGAGCCCTCCGAAGGACCGGCTGATGGCACCGGCAGCCGAGCCCACCCCACCCCGGGCCGGGAACATGTTCCCGCCGGGAACGTGTCCCCGCCGGGAACCCAGCGGCGGGCGACATGAGCAGACGGTCGCTGCGGCGTGGCGCGGCGCGGCGTGGGGCGCGCCGCGAAGTCTGGTGTGGCGCGCGCGGCGCCCGATCACCCCCGGTCGGGCTTGCGGTACGGCTTCTTGTCCCGGTCGGGGCGGCGGGGACGGTCGAGGGAGAGCTCGATGAGGCGACCGGAGATCCGGGTGGAGCGCAGGGCGTCCCACACCGGCTGGGGCAGGTCGGCCGGCAGCTCCACCAGCGAGTGGTCGGCCCGGATGTCGATGTGGCCGAAGTCGTGCCGACGCAGCCCGCCCTCGTTCGCGAGCGCCCCGACGATCTGGCGTGGGGAGACCTTGTGACGCTTGCCGACCGCTATCCGGTAGGTGGCCAGTACGCCGTCGTTGTCCCCCCGCGACCGACGCTCGGGGCGCAGCGTCCGGTCTCCTGCCCGGTCGCCTGCCCGGTCGCCTGTCCGGTCGGAGGGACGCTCGCGCCGGGCGTCCCGGTCGTCGAACCGGGGGGTCCGCACGGGCTCCGGCTCGGGTTCCAGGAGCATGGGCTCGTCGCCCTGCAGCACGATCGCGAGGGCGGCGGCGACGTCGCCCTCGGGCACGTCGTACTCGTTGACGTAGTGGGACACGACCTGGCGGAAGAACTCCAGCTTCTCCGATCCCAACGCCGTGGTGATCGCGTCGTCGAAGCGGCTCAGGCGGGTGGCGTTGATGTCCTCGACCGTCGGCAGGGGCATGGGCTCCAGCGTCTGGCCGGTCGCCCGCTCGATCGAGCGGAGCAGGTGGCGTTCGCGCGGCGTGATGAACGAGATCGCGTCGCCCGAACGACCGGCGCGGCCGGTAGGGCCGATGCGGTGCACGTAGCTCTCGGTGTCGGTGG
>CAZZGU010000163.1:0-394 GCA_964653755.1 uncultured Nigerium sp.
CCTCCGCGGACTCCATCTCACCGACCAGCGCGTTTACATACGCCACCGTCTCCAAAAGCTTTTCATGGTTCCCGCGCTGCACCTCGTTCATGTTTTTGACGTCTACCGCCGCGAGAAAATCATTCCTGTCGAGCGCGAACTGCTCCATCGTCATCCGGTCGATCTGACGCCGCAGCTGGTCAATCTCCTCAGGGCTGGAGTCGATCTCCATCCGTAGCCGGGAGGCGGCCTCGTCGATGAGGTCGATCGCCTTGTCAGGGAGCTGTCGCGAGGTGATGTACCGGTTCGAGAGTTGCGCGGCGGCCACCAGGGCGCCGTCGGTGATGCGCACCTTGTGGTGGGCCTCGTAGCGCTCGCGCAGGCCGCGGAGGATCGCGATGGTGTCCTCAACGCT
>CAZZGU010000163.1:404-4343 GCA_964653755.1 uncultured Nigerium sp.
CTGGGCTCACCGACGAAGACCTGCTGGAAGCGACGCTCCAGCGCGGGGTCCTTCTCGATGCGCTCGCGGTACTCGTCGAGCGTGGTGGCGCCGATCATCCGCAACTCGCCGCGGGCCAGCATGGGCTTGAGCATGTTGCCCGCGTCCATGGCCCCCTCGCCGGACGCCCCCGCGCCGACCACGGTGTGCAGCTCGTCGATGAACGTGACGACCTGGCCTTCGGCCTCCTTGATCTCGTTGAGGACGGCCTTGAGCCGCTCCTCGAACTCGCCGCGGTACTTCGCCCCCGCGACCATGGACGCCAGGTCGAGCGACACGACCCGGCGGCCCCTGAGGGAGTCGGGCACGTCGCCCGCGACGACCCGCTGGGCCAGGCCCTCGACGACGGCGGTCTTGCCGACGCCGGGCTCGCCGATGAGGACCGGGTTGTTCTTGGTGCGCCGGCTCAGCACCTGCACGACGCGGCGGATCTCGGCGTCCCGACCGATGACCGGGTCGAGCTTGCCCTCGCGGGCGCGCTCGGTGAGGTCGACCGAGTACTTGTCGAGCGCGGACTCCCCGCCCTCGGACTCCGCCGACGTCACCCGCTTGCCACCACGCGCGGCGCTGAACGCCTGCACCAGAGCGTCGACCTGGACGCCGGCGTCGCGCAACACCTTGCGAGCGTCGCTCTCGACGGACGCCAGCGCGATGAGCAGGTGCTCGGTGGCGACGAAGCTGTCGCCCAACTGCTCCGCGCGCGTCTCCGCGTCGGCGAGGACGCGGGCGAAGGCCCCCGACAACTGCGGCTGAGCGACGGACGCCCCGGTCGAACTCGGCAGCTTGCGGATCGCCGCCTGCGCAGCGGCGTCCACGGCGGTGGGGTCCGCGCCCAGCGCCGTCAGCAGCGGGGCGACCGTGTTGTCGGGCACCATGAGCAGCGCGTGGAGCAGGTGACTCGGCTCGGCGTTCGGGTTGCCGGCCGTGAGCGCGTTCCGCAGCGCTGCCGAAACCGCATCGCGGCTCTTGGTGGTGAGTTTCGAGGTATCCATCGGGTCTTCCTGCCTCCTTCGACCCCCCAGCGGGCGGGTCACGCAAAGTTGAGTCCACCAGACTCAACCATAGTAGCGCTGCCTTCATTCCCGACGCAGGTTGAGCATGCCGAAACCCGCCGAGGGCCCGCCTTCCACCCGCCGAGGGCCCGCCTTCCACCCGCCGAGGGCCCGCCTTTCGCCCGCCGATGGCCCGGGCGCCTCGGAGGGCCCAACCGGCGAGATCGGCCGAACCGGGCCTGCCCGTGGTCGGGCCCGGGGACCATGATGGTCGGGTGAAAGACGCCGCCGCCCTGCAACTCCCGCACGGAGCGACGAACTCCTCGTGGCGGCGGGTCGCGCTGGCGATGACAGCGGCCGGCTGGGGGGCCAACCAGTTCGTGCCGATGCTGTTCGTCTACCGGGCCGAACGCGACCTGAGCGAGCAACTGGTGACGGGCATCTTCGCCGCCTACGTCGCCGGCCTGGCACCGGCCCTGCTCGGTTCTGCCTGGGCGTCACAGCACGTGGGGAAGCGCCCGATGGTCCGACTGTCGATGGTGCTGATGCTGGCGGGCAGCCTGCTGCTCTACTTCGGCAGCGAGTCCAGCGTGTGGTTGTTCGCCGGGCGCGTCTTCTCCGGGGCAGGCGTGGGGTGCATCATCGGGCCGGGCTCCGCCTGGGTGAAGGAACTCTCCGCCGGACACCTCCTGGGGGTCGGAGCCCGCCGGGCGACCGTCGCGTTGACCAGCGGCTTCGCCCTCGGGCCCGTGGTCGCCGGCGTCATGGCCCAGTGGTTTCCCGAGCCGATGCACCTGCCCTACCTCGCTCACGTCGCCGTTCAGGTGGCTGCCGCCGCGGTGGTCTGGACGGCGCCGGAACTCGACACGTCCGACCACCCCACCCCCTCGGTGAGGGCGGTGGTCGAGCACGTCCGGGAGCCCTGGTTCCTGCACCTCATCCTGCCCTCGGCACCGTGGGTCTTCGGCGCGGTCACGGTGGCTTTCGCCGTGATCCCGTCCGCGGTCGGCTCTGTCCCCGGGCTCCCGGTGGTGGTGGCGTCCGGCCTGACCGCAGGATTGACGCTCGGCACGAGCGTCCTGCTCCAACCGTCGGTCCGTCGATTCGCCCAACACGACCCCGGCCGGACGCCGCCGCTCGGCATGGTGGTGGTGGCGGTCGGCATGACGATCGCGACGGGCGCCGCGCTGTGGCCGCACCCGCTCTGGCTCGTGCCGGCCGCCATGGTCCTCGGTGGGGCCAGCGGCCTGCTCCTGGTGGGCAGCATGACGATCGTCGAACACCACACGCCCGCCTACCTGATGGCGCCCACCACCGCGATCGTCTACGTGCTGACCTACATCGGGTTCCTGGCGCCTTACTGGGTGAGCGTGTTGTCGCTGGTCATCCCCGTCTGGACTGTGCTGGCCTTCGGTGTGGTCGAAGCGCTGCTCACCGTCGCCTGGCTCCGCTACGTCCGACGCGAGGCCTGACGCCGCACGTCCGCGCGAACTCCGCGCGAGGCTCAGGCGGCGGACGCCTTGGACGCACGTCGCGTGGTGGACGCCTTTGCGGCGGGCCTGCGCGCCGACTTCACGGCAGCGACGGACGCCGACGTGCGGGAGAGAATGACGCTCGCGCCGGCGTCCACCTGGTCGGCCTCGGGCTCGTCGAACCACCACCCGTTCTCCCCGAGGTAGCGGAAGGTGACAACGTAGTCCACGGGGACGGTCACCGTGACGCTCATCGTGCCGTTACTCCGCCGCTTCAGAACGTCCGCGCCGGGCGTCCAGTCGTTGAAGTTGCCCACGACGCTCACGGTGCCCGCCGGGTGATCGGCGGGGAGGGCGAACGTGATGCGGCTCCCGGCGGACTGGGGGGCGTTGGCGATCTTCAGCACTTGGGGTCTCCCTTTCCTCGAAAAAGACGTCCCGCCGCAACACGGGACGCCGCTCAGACTACAACGATGTGATTCGCTCACCGGATTGTGCCCATCCTCCGGGGCGCATACCCGACGCCGCGCCCGTGTGGCACGCTCGGAGCGGGAGGTCGAGGATGGCGAGGTCACGCGTACGCGCTGCAGCGGCGGCAACCCTCGTGCTGCTGCTGTCCGGCTGCGGCGGGCAGGGCGACGAGGTCGGGCAAGCGCCCACGCCGGAGCCCAGCCCGTCCACCACCTACCTGTGCGTCCCCGAACTCGGCGGCGATCCGGCGCCGTGCTCCGCTGAGGAGTACACGGAGATGGAGCGCCTGAACGTCCTCTACACCGAGGCCGAAACGACCTACCGGGCGTTCTACGCCGAGTACGCGCGCCTGTACCGCACAGGCGGCACGCGCGAGGTCAATGAGACCCTGCGCACGACGACCGGCGGCCCGTACCAGGAGCAGATCATGACGCAGCTGGGCCGCGTCCGTGACCTGGAGGTGAAGGCCCGCGGCGGCGACTTCAAGCTGTTGCGGGTCGCCCGGTCGTCCGGCGCGCCGGCCCGCGGGTACGAAGTCGCCCTCGAAACCTGCGTGGACGGCCGGACCGTCGAGGTCGTGCAGGGCACCAACGTCGTCCAGGCCGGGATCGTCTACAGCGAGATCGCCTACTTCCGGCGCGACGAGGGACTTCTGAAAATCTGGGCGGCCGAGGGGCGTCGGGTCGAGAGCTGCTGAGCGGTACGTTGCTCGAGCTTGTCGCGACCGTGGGGTTTCGACCAGCTCCACCCGCGTTCAGGGCGTCAGGGCTCGCGGCTGGCTCATCCGTGGACGACCCACGTGCACCGACCCACTCGCCTCGGCCGTGAAGAGGCGGGACCCGCTGCGGGGCGCTCGCACCCGGCGCAGAGCCTCAGCGAGGTACGACACCTGCTCGTGCACCTCCTCGAGTTGGGCCTCCAGGTCGATGATCTCGTCCTCGAGTTTTTCGAGGCGATGGCGCGAG
>CAZZGU010000163.1:4353-5608 GCA_964653755.1 uncultured Nigerium sp.
CTCCAGGTCGATGATCCGGCGGATGCCGGCCAGGTTGATGCCTTCCTGCGAAAGGTTCTGGACGCGCCTCAGACGGGCCACATCGCGCAGTGAGTAGCGCCGCCCCCGCCCCTTGGCGCGCTGCGGGACGACGAGCCCGAGCCGGTCGTACCCCCGCAGGGTCTGCGGGTGCATGTCCGCGAGCCTCGCCGCCACGGTGACCGTGAAGAGCGGGGCCTCCGGGTCGAGCCGGGCGGGGAGGAACTCGGCGCTCACGTCAACTCCTGAACAACCCGGCCCGCGGGTCGACGCGACCAACGGCGTCCGCATACGCGCTCAGGGCGTCCCGCGCACCGGGAGTGAGCGTCTTGGGAACCTGGACGTCAACGGTCACCAGGAGGTCGCCGGTTTCACCGTTCGCCTTCCGAACGCCCTTGCCCCGGACGCGGAAGGTGCGGCCGTTCGGGGTGCCGGCGGGGATGCGCAGCCGCACCCGCTGCCCCGTGAGCGTCGGAACCTCGATGTCGGCGCCCAACGACGCCTCGGGGAAGGTGACCGGCACCTGGAGCGTCAGGTTGTCGCCCTTCCGCCCGAAGAGGGGGTGCGGACGCACGTGCACGAGGACATAGAGATCCCCCGCCGCTCCGCCGTTCTCCCCGGCCCCGCCCTTGCCCTTGATCCGGATGCGCTGGCCGTCGGTCACGCCGGCCGGGATGCGCACCTGCATCGTGTTCGTCGAGCGGCCCCGCCCTGAGCCGTTGCAGACCGGGCAGGGGTCGTCGACGACGAGGCCGCGCCCGCGGCAGTCCACGCAGGGTTCGGCGAAGCTGAACCCGCCGGACGCCGGCGACGACTGCATCCCGGAGCCCTGGCAGGTGGGGCAGACCCGCGGGACGGTCCCCGACCTGGCCCCCGTGCCACGGCAGGCCGAGCACGGGGCGTCCGCCACCGTCTGCATGGGGACGGTGACGCCCTCCACAGATTCGGTGAAGTCGATCGTGACTTCACCCTCGATGTCGGTCCCACGGCGCGGGTTCTTCATGCCGGACGACCGGCGCGTCGGCGTCCCCCCGAAGAGGTTCCCGAACAGGTCGGAAATGTTCGCGTCGCCGGTGGCGTTGCGGAAGAGGTCTTCCATCGAAGGGCTGCCCTGGCCACCGAACCCGCCCGGGCGCCCTGCTCCGCCCGGGAACCGGAAGCCGCCCCCGCCGAACAGGCTGCGCTGCTCGTCGTACTCCTGGCGCTTCTTGGGGTCGGAGAGGACCGAGTTCGCTTC
>CAZZGU010000164.1:0-5600 GCA_964653755.1 uncultured Nigerium sp.
ATGCGGCGCACGTCGAGGCGCACCGACGAGTAGAACTTCAGCGCCCGGCCACCGGTCGTCGTCTCGGGCGAGCCGAACATGACGCCGATCTTCTCGCGCAGCTGGTTGATGAAGATGGCGGTGGTACCGGCACCCGACAGGGCGCCCGTCATCTTGCGCAGCGCCTGGCTCATGAGGCGGGCCTGCAGGCCGACGTGGCTGTCACCCATCTCGCCCTCGATCTCGGCGCGCGGGGTAAGCGCGGCGACCGAGTCGATGACGATCAACGTCAGCGCCCCCGAACGGACCAGCATGTCGGCGATCTCGAGCGCTTGTTCGCCGTTGTCCGGCTGGCTGACCAGAAGCGCGTCGGTGTTGACGCCGAGCTTGGCCGCATACTCGGGGTCGAGGGCGTGCTCGGCGTCGATGAACGCACAGATGCCGCCCGCGGCCTGCGCGTTGGCGATCGCGTGGAGCGCCACCGTCGTCTTGCCGCTGGACTCGGGTCCGTAGATCTCGACCACGCGACCCCGCGGGAGGCCGCCGATCCCGAGCGCCACGTCGAGCGCGATCGAACCGGTCGGGATGACCTCGACGGGCTGGCGCGTTCCTTCGCCGAGCCTCATGACCGACCCCTTGCCGTGGGCCTTTTCGATTTGGGCGAGGGCCGCTTCGAGCGCCTTCTCCCGGTCGGCTACCGCCATTGTTGTGTCCTTCCTCACGGGACTTCCCTTGACGCTCTTCACCCTAGGCACCGCGTCCGACAGTTGTTCAGGCGGGCCTGGCCCTGTGGAAAAGTGGGGTTCGTCATTCGCACGCCCCGACAATACCGAACGTGTGTTCGATGCCCAAGCAACACGCCGGGCGCGTCAGTACTCGTGCGGAGGGAGTTCCAGGGCGGCCCACACGGCACGCCAGATGGTCACGCACCGGACGCCGGCGGCGAGGGCCTCCACGACGGTGCGGCTCCCCAGGTCGGCCAGGACGTACTGCTCGGCCCAGGTGCGGGCGTAGGTGGATCCCAGGTGTCGGTTCAGCCTCGACCACAGTTCGGTCTCGCGCACGGCGTCCTCAGGCGGCGACGAGGGGCTCGGACTCGGCGACGCTCGCGTCGAGCTTGTCGCTCACGCGGCGGAGCACGTCGGACAGCGGCACGTCGAGGGCCCCGCAGATGGCGTTCAGCAACTCGCTGGACGCCTCCTTCTGGCCGCGCTCGACCTCCGAGAGGTAACCGAGGCTCACGCGCGCGGCAGAACTCACGTCGCGCAGCGTGAGGGACTCCCCCATGCGCACTTCGCGTAGGGTCTCCCCCAACATCTCCCTCATCAGCACGGTGCCCAACGTTCACCTCCCTTGCGCGTCAGCGTACCCCGACCGGCAACCGACGATCTCAACGTTCTGTGACGCCTCCGGTGTTCCCGCGTCAGCGGTCGCCCGGCGACACGACCCGCAGCAGCATGGCGAAGGCCGCCTCCACGGTGGCCGTCCGAATGGCCTCGCGGTCGCCCGTGAAGAAGAACTGCTCGGCGAGCATCAGGGGCGGGTGGGACGCCACTCGGGGACCCAGGACGCACACCCACACCTCGCCGGGCTCGTGGCCCTCCTGTGGGTCGGGGCCGGCCACCCCGGTGACGGCGATCACCCAGTCGGCGTCGGTGAGCCGCTTCACCCCCATCGCCATGGCGAAGGCGACCTCCTGACTGACGACGGTGTGGGTCGCGATGAGGTCCTTGGGGATGTCGAGCAGGCGCGGCTTCATGCGCGAGTCGTAGGCGACCACGCTGCCGAGGAACACCCTGGACGCCCCGGGCACCGAGGTCACCGTGGCCCCGAGCAGGCCGCCGGTGAGCGACTCGGCCGTGGCCAGGGACAACGACCGCTGCGTCAGGGTCCGGACGACGGTGGCCGCGAGCTCGCTCACCGGCCCTCCTCAGGGTGTTTGGCGTAGTAGGCGACGCGGAGTTTGTTGGCCTCGCGCAGATAATCCAGGCCGGTGACCACCGTCAGCGCGAAGGCCAGCACCATGGCGACCCAGGCGATCCAGTCCCACCACACCGGCAGGAACTGCAGGCCGGGGAGGAACATGGCCAGCGCCACCGACTGGATGACCGTCTTGAGCTTGCCCCCGCGGTTGGCCGCCATGACCCCGTACTTCAGGATCGCGAAGCGCAGGATCGTGATGCCCCACTCACGGACGAGGATGATGATGGTGATCCACCAGGGCAACTCGGCCAGGATGCTCAACCCGATGAAGGCCATCCCGGTGAGGGCCTTGTCTGCGATGGGGTCCCACAGCTTTCCGAACTTCGTCACGAGGTTGTACTTGCGCGCGAGGCGTCCGTCGAGGGCGTCCGTGGCGATCGCCAGAATGAAGATGCCGGTCGTGGCCCAGCGCATCGACGCGTCCTGCGGCCAGGACAGGAGCATCCACGCGAACAGCGGCACCATCAGCAGGCGCAGCGTGGTCAGCATGTTCGGGATGTTCCAGGGGCTCGGCTCCACAGCCTTGTCAGCAGCTGACATGGGACCCCTCCTCGTGCGCGGTCAGGTCAACACCAACGGATGCCACGACCCTACCCCAGACGAGGTCGCCGACATCGAGGACGCGACCGGGGTCGACGACCGAGGTGGCCCCGTCGACCTCGGGGCCCTGATGGGCTGCGCGGCCCACGGCGAGGTCACCGTCGCGGGATTCCACGAGCACCTGGACCCGCTCCCCGACCCGCTCGGCGGCGCGGTGCTCGGTCAGTTCGAGGGCGAGGTCGGCGACCCACGAGGCGCGCTCGGCGATGACGTCCTCGGGGAGGTGGTCGGGCAGCGTGACCCCCTCGGTACCCTCCTCGTCGGAGTAGGGGAAGACGCCGAGGGCGTCGAGGCTTGCCTCGCCGAGGAAGTCCGCGAGGAGTGCCACGTCGGCGTCCGTCTCGCCGGGGAAGCCCACGATCACATTGCTCCGGACGCCGGCGTGCGGCGCCAGCGTCCGGATGCGTTCCAGGAGCGCGAGGAACGAGTCGGGGTCGCCGAAGCGACGCATCCGGCGCAGCACCGCGGGGGCAGCGTGCTGGAAGGACAGGTCGAAGTAGGGAACCACCTTGTCCGTGCTGCAGATCGCCTCCACCAGCCCGGGCCGGATCTCGGCGGGCTGCAGGTACGACACCCGCACCCAGTCGAGTCCGTCGACGCCGGCCAGGCTTGTCAGGAGGCGCTCCAACGCGGCCGGGTCGCCGAGGTCCTTGCCGTAGGAGGAGGTGTTCTCGCTGACCAGGTACGCCTCGCGGACGCCGTGGTCCACCAGCCAGCGCGCCTCCTCGACGATCTCCTCGACCGGCCGCGACACGAACGACCCCCGGAAGCTCGGGATCGCGCAGAACGCGCACCGGCGGTCGCAGCCCGATGCGATCTTGACCGGCGCGCTGGGCCCCGCGTCGAGGCGGCGGCGCACCACCCTGGGCCCGGACGCCGGCGCCAGCCCGGCGGGAAGGTCGTGGTGCGCGCCCAGCCCCGGGATCGCCACCCCGGACGCCGCGGCCTGCCGGCTCGCCGGGGCCAGGGGCAGCAGGCGGCGGCGGTCTGCGGGCGTGTGTGCCTCGGGGTGCTCGCCTGCCAGGATCCGGCGCAGCCGGTCGTCGATGTCGGCGTAGGCGTCGAAGCCGAGGACGGCGTCCGCCTCGGGGAGGGCGTCGGCCAGCTCGCGGCCGTACCGCTCTGCGAGGCAGCCGACGGCGACGACGCGGCGGGTGCGACCGGAGTCCTTGAGGTCGGCGGCGGCGAGCAGGGTGTCGATCGAGTCCTTCTTGGCGGTCTCGATGAAGCCGCAGGTGTTCACCAGGACGGCGTCGGCGTCCGCGGGCTCGTCGACAAGCAGGAAGCCGCCGGCCTCAAGGCGTCCGGCGAGTTCCTCGGAGTCGACCTCGTTGCGGGCGCACCCGAGCGAGACGATGTGCACGCGGGTCAGGGGCACGGCAGCGGAACTCATGCCTGCAGGATGGCGGCGTTGAGGCGGCGGAGTTCGTCCTCGGTGAGCTGGAGGGTCATGGCGTGGGCGGAGTCGGTGATGGACTCCGGCCGCGACGCCCCCGGGATCGGGATCACGTGCTCGCCCAGCGCCAGCTCCCAGGCGAGGGTGACCCGCTGCGGGCTGACGCCGTGGGCGTCCGCGATCTCGGCGATGGCCGGGTATCGCTGGCCGACCGAGGCGGCGCCCCCACCGGTGCCGCCGAGCGGCGACCACGGCAGGAACGCGATGCCGTGCTTGGCGCAGTAGTCGAGCTCGGGCTTGCCGGTGTGGTGGAAGCGCGGGGAGAACTCGTTCTGCACGGCGACCAGAACGCCGTCGCCGAGCACCTGGCGGGCCAGCTGGATCTCCTCGACGTTGGCGTTGGAGATGCCGATCTCGCGGATGATCCCGTCGGCCTTGAGCTCGGCGAGGGCCGCGACCGAATCGGCGTAGAGGCGCGTGCGGTCGGGGCGGTGCCAGTAGTAGAGGTCGATGCTGTCGACGCCGAGGCGCTCCCGGGAGGCCTCAGCCGCGGTCCGCAGGTACTCCGCGGACCCGTTGCGTCCCCACTGCTCGCCCTCGGAGCGCGTGATGCCGCCCTTGGTGGCCACGACGACGTGGGAGGTGTTGCCCGGGTAGGCGGCCAGCGCCTCGGCGACGAGGGTCTCGTTGTGGCCCATGGAGTCCCAACTGGGGGCGTAGATGTCGGCGGTGTCGATGAGCGTCACGCCTGCTTCGAGCGCGGCGTGGATCGTCGCGATCGCGCGGTCACGCGGCGGCAGCGATCCCCTCAGGGACAACGGCATCGCGCCGAGTCCGATCGCGGAGACTGTGTACGGTCCGATCCTGCGCGGCGTCGTCATGGGTCCAGCGTAGGGGCGAGGGTGAACACCGCTGGTACTTCCCGGGTGGGGGTAAACACCGCCGGTACTTCCCGGGTGGGGGTAAACACCGCCGGTACTGTCATCCACCGCCGCTATACCAACGGTGGATGACAGTACCGGCGGTGTTCACATTCCACTGGCCCCACTCAGGCTCCGCGCCCCTCGCCGCATCACCTCGACCGGACGCGCTCTCCTGACGTCACGGGCGCCCGGACTCAAAGGCAATTCGCCGCCCATCTGACGCGCTGTGAGCCTTTCAGCCCGAATTGAGGCCTTCAGCCCATCAGCGGGGCAGTCACGCGGCGCGTCGGGACCTCGACGGCCTTTTCCGACCGCCCCTGGGACGCCGCGACCCAGACCCTCTCCGCTCGTGGCTGCGGTCACGACACTCACACTCCTGACAATCGCGTTGGGTCAGGATCGAGCCCCGTTGTCAGGAGAATGCGTGTCGGCCTCGCCCAAGCCCAAGCCCACGCCTCGCCAGGGCACGCCCACCCCTCGCCACGCCCACGCCACGAACCCAGCCCAGACACCACGACACGAGTCGACGCGCCTCACCCCTCGCGCAGGTTGGAGATCACGTCCTCCAGGTCGTCAGGCTTCACCAGCACCTCGCGCGGCTTCGATCCCTCCGACGGACCCACCACGCCCCGCGTCTCCAGGATGTCCATCAGGCGCCCGGCCTTCGCGAACCCCACGCGCAACTTCCGCTGCAGCATCGAGGTCGACCCGAGTTGCAG
>CAZZGU010000165.1:0-5591 GCA_964653755.1 uncultured Nigerium sp.
GCTCGACGCGCTGACCTACGCCGGCAACCGGGCCTCGCTGGACGACCTGCCGGCCGACCGGTTCGCGTTCGTGAACGGCTCGGTCTGCGACGCCGGGCTGCTGGACCTGCTGGTCGCCGACCACGACGTCGTGGTCCACTTCGCGGCCGAGTCGCACAACGACAACTCCCTCAACGACCCGTCGCCGTTCATCCAGACCAACCTGGTCGGCACGTACGAGTTGCTGCAGGCGGTCCGGCGCCACGACAAGCGCTACCACCACATCTCCACCGACGAGGTCTACGGCGACCTCGAGCTCGACGACCCGGCCCGCTTCACGGAGACCACCCCCTACAACCCCTCGAGCCCCTACTCGGCCTCCAAGGCGGGCTCCGACCTGCTGGTGCGCGCCTGGGTGCGCAGCTTCGGCGTCCGGGCCACGATCAGCAACTGCTCCAACAACTACGGTCCCCGCCAGCACGTCGAGAAGTTCATCCCCCGCCAGATCACCAACCTGATCGACGGCGTCCGGCCGCGGCTGTACGGCGCCGGCGCCAACGTGCGCGACTGGATCCACGTGGACGATCACAACAGCGCCGTCCTGCGCATCATCGAGGACGGACGCCTCGGCGAGACCTACCTCATCGGCGCCGACGGCGAGCACGACAACAAGACCGTCGTCGAGATGATCCTCACCGGCATGGGGCAGCCGGCGGACGCCTACGACCACGTGCCCGACCGCGCCGGCCACGACCTGCGCTACGCCATCGACTCGACCAAGCTGCGCGACGAGCTCGGCTGGCGGCCCCGCTACGGCGACTTCGCCGAGGGACTCGCCGCCACCATCGCTTGGTACCGCGCCAACGAGGCCTGGTGGCGTCCGCAGAAGCGGGCGACCGAGGCCAAGTACGCGAAGACGGGCCAGTGAGGACGCCGTGACCGACCTGACCGTCACCTCGACCGCCATCCCCGGGCTGCTCGTCCTCGACCTGCCCGTCCATGGGGATGCCCGCGGCTGGTTCAAGGAGAACTGGCAACGCGCCAAGATGACCGCCCTCGGCCTGCCCGACTTCGGACCCGTCCAGCAGAACGTGGCCCACAACTCCGCCGTCGGGGTCACCCGCGGCCTGCACGCCGAGCCCTGGGACAAGCTCGTCTCCCTGGCCACCGGCCGCATCTTCGGCGCGTGGGTCGACCTGCGCCCCGGCGACGGGTTCGGGCGGTTGGTGACCCTCGAAATGGGTCCCGACAAGGCCGTCTACGTGCCGCGCGGCGTCGCCAACGGCTACCAGACCCTCGAACCGGGCACCGTCTACGCCTACCTCGTCAATGACCACTGGAGCCCCGCGGCGCGGGAGTCCTACACCTACGTCAACCTCGCCGACCCCGAACTCGCGATCGCCTGGCCCCTCGGCCTGGAGAATGCCGAGGTCTCCGAGGCCGACCGCAGCCATCCCCTGCTGCGCGACGTCACCCCGATGGCACCGAAGGCGACCGTCATCGTCGGCGCCGGCGGCCAACTCGGCCGCTCGCTGGCGGCCCTCCTCCCGGACGCCGTGCGCCTCGAACTGCCCGACTTCGACGTGACGGACGCCGAACAGGTGGCGGTCTACCCGTGGTCCGGCGTCGGGACCATCATCAACGCCTCCGCCTACACCGCCGTCGACGCCGCGGAGACCCCGGACGGCCGCCGCGCCTGCTGGGCGGTCAATGTCGCCGGTCTCGGACGCCTCGTCGACATCGCCCGCGAGCACCGAACCACGCTCGTGCACGTCTCCAGCGACTACGTCTTCGACGGGACCGCCCCCGAGCACCCCGAGGACGAGCCCTTCAGCCCGCTCGGCGTCTACGGGCAGACCAAGGCCGCCGGCGACGCGCTGGTGGCGACCCTGCCGCGGCACTACCTCCTCCGGACGAGCTGGGTGATCGGCGAGGGCCGCAACTTCGTCGCCACCATGGCCGACCTCGCCCGCCGCGGCGTGTGCCCCCAGGTGGTCAGCGACCAGCACGGACGCCTGACGTTCACCGCCGACCTGGCCGCGGGGATCGTCCACCTGCTCGCCACGCAGGCGCCCTTCGGGACCTACAACCTCACCAACGCCGGACCTGCGCAGACCTGGCACGACGTCGCCCGCGAGGTCTTCGCGCTGCTGGGCCGCGACCCGGACGACGTGACGCCGGTCACCACCGCCGACTACGGTCGCGGCAAGCACCTGGCGCCCCGGCCCGAGCACAGCTTGCTGCCGTTGGGCAGGATCGCGGCCGCGGGCTTCGAGCCTCCGACAGCGCAGGAACGCCTGCGCGACTACATCGCGCGCCGGGGCGACGGCTGACGCGCCGCGGCGGCCCAGCCCAGCACCGTCCCGGCGGCGAGCATGACCGCGGGGAACTCCAGCAGGTGGTCGGCGACCGAGTGGACGCCCAGGGCCGTCCAGGCGGCGATTGCGACGACCGCGTAGGGCGCCGGGCCGCGGGCGGCCACGGCGATCCCTGCGACGGCGAGCGCGAACAGCAGGACCAACCCGACCACGCCGGTCTCCGACCCGACCTGCAGGAGCGACGAGTGCGCGGTGGCGGTGTCGGGATCCATCGCCAGCGGGCTGAACTCCCGGAACGACCCCGGACCGCTCCCCACGACCGGACGCCGCCGCCACAGCTCCAGCACGTCCTGCCACAGGCGGTGCCGCACGGGATCCAGGGCGTCCAGGCCCCAGCCCGGCCAGTCGTCGCGGCGGGTGAGCACGACGTTCCCCACCCCGGCTCCCACCAGGGCGACCACGCCGCCGGCCAGCGCCCAGTGGCGCCTTCGTGGCCGCCGCGCGAGCACCCAGACCACCGCGACCAGGACCGGGACCGCGACGGCGATCCCCGCCTTGGAGCGGGCGTCGAAGACCAGTCCGAAGGCGGCCAGCAGCACGACCAGGAGCAACAGGCGCCGTCGCGCGGGCGCCCCCAGCAGCGCGAGCCCCGTCAGGGCCATCACCTGCACGGCGACGGCCGCGTTGGCGTTCAGGTAGGCGGTCGGGTTGCGGGCCCAGAAGAGCGCGACCGCCGCCACGAGCCCGACGTCGACCCAGAACCCGTCGCCCCGCGCGCCGTCCAGCCTGGCGGCCACGAGGCGTCCGAACGCCACGCCCAGCACCAGGAAGACCGGCGCCACCACGTACGGCGACGTCAAGGACAGAACCCGGCCGTTCAGCAGTCCCGCGATCCCGGCCCAGAGCACCCACGCGACGAGCAGGACGAGCCCGACGCGTTCGGCGGTCCCCAGGCGGTCGAGGAGCCTCGTCACGGGCTACCCCCCGTAGGCGGGCAGGCTCCGGAACCAGTCGACCGTCGCCTGCAGGCCGTCGCGGAGTTCGACGGCCTCGACGTCGGGGAAGTGCCCGCGCAGCCGGGTGTTGTCGGCCTGGGAGTCGCGGACGTCGCCGGCGCGCGGCTCGACGTGCTCGACGGCCGGGGCGAACCCGAGGATGTCGCCGAGCATGCCGATGAGGTCGTTGAGGGAGATCCGGCTGCCGAAGGCCAGGTTGACCGGCTCGAGGTCGGTGACCTTGCGCACCACGGCGTCCGTGATGACGCGGGCGACCGTGCCGACGTAGGTGAAGTCGCGGGTCTGCTCGCCGTCGCCGTGGACGGTCAGCGGCACCCCGCGCAGGGCGGCGTCCACGAAGATCGGGATGACGGCGGCGTACGCGTGCCCGGCGGCCTGCAGGGGGCCGTAGACGTTGAAGAAGCGGAACGCCAGCGTGGGAAGCCCGTAGGTGTGCCCGAAAGACAGGGTGTACGCCTCGGTCGCCAGCTTGCTGACGGCGTAGGGCGAGATGGGGGCCGTCCGCATGGACTCGCGCTTGGGCAGCTCGCGGTTTGCGCCGTACACCGACGACGACGAGGCCACGACGACGTGCAGGTCGCCGGCGCGGCGCGCGGCCTGCAGCACCTCGACGGTGCCGGTCGCGTTGGCGTGGTGGGAGGCCAGCGGGTCGATCACCGACCGCGGGACCGACGGCAGCGCCCCCAGGTGCACCACGGCGTCCGCGCCGGCGAAGGCGGCGTCGAGCGCGTCGGCGTCGAGGATCGTGGCCTCGACCAGCCTGATCCCGGTGCCGTCGAGGTTCTCCCGGAAGCCCGTGGAGAGGTCGTCGAACGCGACGACCTCGTCGATCTCGGGGCGCGACAACAGCTCCCGCCCCAAGTTGGACCCGATGAAACCGGCCCCGCCGGTGACCACGACCTTCACTGCTTCCCCCTCAAACCTGCCGTTCAAACCCTGCCGGACGGCGCTGCGCCCGCCCGCCGACCCTACCATCGGGGGGTTTGACCATCGAAGATGGGGGTGGTTGGGGTCTACGGGGCGGCCGGGGGCCGCCGGGGTTATGCTGCCGGAGTGGCCACCGAGATCATGCCCCACGCGGTGGGCGTGCAGTTCTCGCACGCCAGCCTGCAGGCCCTCGCCGAGGATCACGACATCGACCTTCTCCACATCAAGGGTCCCGCGGTGCACCCCGACCTGCTGGAACTCGACGCGTCCGGCAACTCCGTCGCCCGCCGCAGCGTGGACGCCGACGTCCTGGTGCGCCCCGCCGACGTGGGGCGCTTCTTCCGGGTGCTGGCCGACCACGGCTGGCGGGTCGCCTTCCACTTCGAGGACGGCTCCGCGTTCGAGCATGCCGCCACGCTGGAGCACGACACCCTCGAGCACGTCGACGTGCACCGCCGCTTCCCGGGGATCGGGGTGGCCGCCGAGGCCGCGTTCGAGCGGCTGTGGTCCGAGCGCGCGACCGCGGTGATCGCAGGCCAGCCGTGCTGGGTGCCCTCGTTGATCGCCCAGCGCCTGCTGCTCATCCTGCACGCCGTGCGGGGCGGGGCGGGGGAGAGGCACACCGACATCCGCCGGACCTGGTCCGACGCCACGGACGCCGAGCGCACCGCCGTCCAGCGCCTCGCCGAAGAACTCGGGCCGAGGTGGCGCTCGCCGCCGCGACCGGCCGCCTCGAGGACTACCGCAACCACCGCGAGTACCGACTGTGGCGCCTCCTGGCCAGCGGCCGTCACACGTTGCCCGAGCTGTGGTGGGCGCGCGTGCGGGCGGCGCGGACGCCGTGGGCGGCGGTGCGCGTCGGCGTCCGGATGGTGCTGCCCAACCCCAACCGCATGACCCAGTGGCTCGGACGCCGACCCACCGCCCGCGAACTCGCCGAGGCCTACGCCGAGCGCCTGCACCTTGCCGCGCGGGAGGTAGCGCGGCTGGTGCGCGGGCTGTGGGGGGGGACGCGGTGACGTACCGGGTGCCGGAGCGGCTGGCGTGGGTGATCCCGGAGCGGCGCGACGACGAGCCGCTCGTGGTGTACCTGATGCCGCTGCCGGACGGTCCGCCACTGGTGCTGCGGGAGTCGGCCGGGCTGATCTGGGCCCTGGCCGCCGACGGGGAGGCCGACGTTCCGGCCGCCGTGGCGGAACTGGTGGGAAGGCCGCTGGCCGAGGTGGGTTCGACGACCGAGGCGTTTCTCGCCGACCTCGTGGCGCGGGGGCTGCTGGAGGCCGGCTGAAGACGCCCGCCTTACGAACGCCGAGGGCCTGCCTTACGAACGCCGAGGGCCTGCCTTACGAAC
>CAZZGU010000166.1:0-5580 GCA_964653755.1 uncultured Nigerium sp.
GCGCAGCTCGACGCCGACCTGGACGCGCAGGAAGCGGGCGAGTCAGCCTCGGCCGTCACCCTCCCCACAGCGGGCACAGCGGGCTCCTCCGGGAGCGCCGGCGTGACCGGCACAACGGGCGCGTCCGGTTCGGCCGCGGGCACGGCCTCGCCCGGAGCCACCCAGACCCCGGAGTACATGGTCGCGCTCACCGAATCCCTGGCCGCCGTCCAGGTGCTCGTGGTCGCGGAACAGACCGCCTGCCAGCCCGTCTTCGCGGCAGGGCAGGCGCTCACCCAGCTCGGCATTGGACTGCCGAGCACGCTGCCCACAGCCCTTCCGACGTCGCTGCCCACGACGCTGCCGACCTCGCTCGCAGCGGGCGTCCCCACCCTCCCTGCGGCGGCGAACATCGCCGAGACCGACGACACAGCGCCCCGCGAGGTCGCGGCGTCCGAGCCCGTCGAGGTCGCACCCCCGGCAGAGAGCAGCACCGAACAGACCGGCACCCCGGCGTCCGCCACCACCCCCGACGGGGAGGCGCCCGAGCCGTGCTCGCTCGAGCACCCGGACTGCTTCCCGTCGTCGCACCCCTCGGGGCTTCCGACGACGCTGCCGACCCTTCCCACGGCACACCCGTCAGGACTGCCCACCACCCTGCCGACGGCCCTGCCCACCGCGCTGCCCACGCTTCCGACCAGCGAGCTGGCCGCCCTCCTCGGGCAGGTGCAGGCCTGCTCGGCCGCGATGGTCGCGCTCGCCCAGGCCGAGATCCAGGCGGGGGCCGCCCTCGGGGTGGCCGCCCAGGGTCTGGCCGAGGCGAACGCCGCTGCCGCTGCCGCCCTGCAGCAGGCCCAGGCCGAACTCCAGGCGGCGGCCGCAGCCGCGTCCGAACAGGCGATCAAGGCGGCCCAGCAGCAACTGGAGGCACAGCTCGCCTCGCGACTCGGCGGGGCTGTGACCGACGCGACCATCGCCTCCGACCGAGCCCGGCTGCTGCAGGCTCGCCAGGAGCTGGCCCGGGCCGAGTCGGACCTCGCGGGCGCCACCCTCACCACCCCCGTCTCCGGAACGGTCGGCGCGATCTCCTTGCGCCGCGGTGAGAGCTCTGCGGGACGTTCCGTGACGATCGTGGGAGCGGGGTCGGCGACCGTGACGATCGACGTGCCGTTGACCGTCCGCTCCTTCGTCAACCCCGGCATGGCCGCCGACGTCGGGATGGTCGGCGGCGAGCTTGCGCTCCCCGGACGCGTCAACTCGGTCGCGATCCTGGCCGACTCCCCGGGAGCCAGCCCGACCTACCGCACCACCGTGGTGACCGACGACCCCGAGCAACTCCTGAAGTCCGGCTCGCGTGCGGAGGTCAGCCTGCGACTCAAGACCGCTCAGGACGTCCTCACCGTGCCGATGTCGGCGGTCACCAAGGTCACCGACACCACGGCGACCGTGCAGGTGGTCGCGGGCGATCGCGCCACCGAGTCCGAGCAGGTGACCGTCGTCACGGCCGCATCGAGATCGTGTCGGGCCTCGCCTCCGGCCAGCTCGTCGTGCTGGCCGACCGCCGCCTGCCGGTGCCGGGCGGCTTCCAGCAGTACCAGTCGCTGGGCCGGTCGACCTCCTCCCCCACTCCGACCGCGGGGCGGTGATGGCGGCCCGCCGCGCCGGCGGGGTTCGCCAGCAGCTGGTTGCCCAGCGGCTGGCCGCCCAATGGGGGCACCTCGACGACTGGATCGCGACCCTGACCCCCCAGGAGGCCGCGCGCACCACCGTCCGCGGCATCAGCGTCGCGGACCTCGCCGCCCGGGCCGCCGGACGCCGCACCCTTCTCGACGCGCTGCCCCGCACCGAGGACCTGCTGCTTGCGGAGGTGGGCCTGCTGTCCGACTGTGTCGCGCTGGGCGACGCGCTCCCGGACCGCCCGGGGCCCGCCCAGACCGACGGGCTGGCCGCCGCCGTCCGGACGTCGCTGGGCCGGCTCGCTGCGCTGTTCCCGGGCCACCTCGTGGAGGTGCGCGTGCCCCCGTGGGCGGCGGTCCAGATCGGGGTCCCTGGTCACGAGGGTTCCCACAGCCGGGGAACTCCGCCGAACGTCGTGGAAACAGACGCGAGGACGTGGCTCGCGCTGGCGTCCGGCGATCTTGCGTGGCCGGACGCCGTGCGCCAGGCCCGGGTCTCAGCGAGCGGCGTACGCGCCCAGCTCGACCACGTTTTCCCGCTGGGCTGAGGCGTCCCTCAGGTGCGGCGCCTCGGCGCTGCACAGGATGCCCTGCCCCTCGTAGAAGACGATGCCCGGGAGCTCGAAGTCGCGGGTGACCTCACGGAACCCGAACTCCCCGTGCAGCTGCCGGGACGCCTCGTGCAGCGCGTTGACGACGTAGTAGACGGTGGCGGCGCGCTCCCAGACCCAGGCGCAGCGGGCGCGCGTGAGGCGGCGTGCCAGTCCGCGACGCCGGTGGTCGCGGTCGATCACCACGCCGCTCAGGTACCAGCCGTCGGCCGCGTTCCGACCCCCGGACGCCTCGGGCGTCAGCCAGGCGACCCGCCCGAAGCCCAGTACCCGGCCGTCATGGGCGGCGACGAAGAGGGGATGCTCGGGACTCAGGGACCGCTCAAGGCGTTGGGCCCAGACGGCGTCGTCCCCGCCCTCGCGCTGGGCGAGCAGGGCCCCGCACGAGGGCAGGTCGTCGGGTTCGACGAGGCGCACCTCCACGTCTCGAAGTGGGGTGCCGTGGGCGTCGGGCTCGAACTCGGTGACGAAGTAGCTCACAGTGGGCACCACCTTGTCACAGCATGGCGGGGGCGCCTCCGGTGTCCACGGACGGGTCGCGCGGGCGTCCGCGCTACAGCGAGGGGAGCAGCTTCGACAACTCCAGGGGGGTGACCTGACGCATGTACTCCTCGTACTCGGCCCTCTTGTTGCGCAGCACGAAGTCGAAGACGTGCTCGCCGAGCGTCTCGGCGACGAGTTCGGATCCCTCCATCGCGCGGACCGCGGAGTCCAGGTTCCTGGGCAGCGGCCGGATGCCCAGCGCGGCGCGCTGGCGTCCGGTCAGGCTCCAGACGTCATCCTCGGCCGGATCGGGAAGGGGCAGTTCCTGCTCGATGCCCGACAGACCGGCCGCGAGGATCAAGGCGTACGCCAGATACGGGTTCACCGACGAGTCCAGCGAGCGGAGCTCGATCCGCGCCGAGGAGCCCTTGGTCGGCTTGAACATCGGGATCCGCACCATGGCCGAGCGGTTGTTCTGCCCCCAGCAGCTGTAGGCGGGAGCCTCACCCCCGCCGGCGAGCCGCTTGTAGCTGTTGACCCACGGGTTCAACACGGCGGACATCTCGGCGGCGTGATGGAGCAGCCCCGCGACGAAGTGCCGGCCCGTGCTGCTCAGGTTGAACTCGCCGGCGGCGTCGTAGAACGCGTTGGTGTCGCCCTCGAACAGCGAGACGTGCGTGTGCATGCCCGAACCGGGGTGGTCCTGGAGGGGCTTGGGCATGAAGGACGCGAACAGGTCCTGAAGCCCTGCAACCTCCTTGACCACGACCCGGAAGGTCATGATGTTGTCCGCCATGGTGAGGGCATCGGCGTAGCGCAGGTCGATCTCCTGCTGGCCGGGCCCGCCCTCGTGGTGGCTGAACTCGACCGAGATCCCCATCTGCTCCAGCATGGTGATGGCCTTGCGCCGGAAGTCGGTGCCGGCACGCGAGGTCGTGTGGTCGAAGTAACCGCTGGTGTCGACGGGGACGGGCACCTTGCCCGGCACGACGGGCTGCTTGAAGAGGTAGAACTCGATCTCGGGGTGGGTGTAGAAGGTGAAGCCCATCTCGGCGGCCTTCTTCATGGCGCGCTTGAGAACGTAACGGGGGTCGGCGTACGACGGGGAGCCGTCGGGGAGGGCGATGTCGCAGAACATGCGGGCCGTCCCGCCCGTGGTGCCGCGCCACGGGAGCATCTGGAACGTGGAGGGGTCCGGGTGGGCGACCATGTCCGACTCGTACACCCGCGCGAACCCCTGGATCGCCGAGCCGTCGAAGCCGATGCCCTCGCTGAGCGCCCCCTCGAGTTCGGCGGGCGCAATGGCCACCGACTTCAGGAACCCGAGGACGTCGGTGAACCACAGGCGGACGAAGCGGACGTCCCTCTCCTCCATCGCGCGCAGGACGAACTCGGTCTGCTTATCCATGACGCTAGTCTCGCCCACGCCGTGTTACGTGCGGGTTACATTGCCGCCCGCCCCGCCGAGGGCCTGCCTTCCGGACGCCGAGGGCCTGCCTTCCGGACGCCGAGGGCCTGCCTTAGGGACGCCGAGGGCCTGCCTTCCCCGGTCACCCGGCCGCGGGACGCGGCAGAACCGTCAGCACCCGCACCACGTGATCGCGGAACTCGGTCATGTACGCAGTGAGGAAGCCGCGGACCGAGTCGCTGCTCACGAGGCCGTCCGCAGCGAAGATGGCCGGATCGAACTTGATGTAGGCCTCGGGGGCCGTCATCTGGCGGGCGTTGCAGAAGCTGAGCACGCCACGCAGGCTCTGCTGGGCCAGCGCCGTGCCGATGTTGCCCGGAGAAGCGCCGATGACGCCTGCGGGGAGGTGGTCCAACGAGTTCTGCCCGTAGGGCCGGGACGCCCAGTCGAGCGCGTTCTTCAGGGCGCCGGGGATCGAGCGGTTGTACTCCGGAGTGACAAACAGCACCGCGTCAACGGACGCGAGGGCGTCCTTGAGCGCCCGGGCGGCTGGCGGGAAGTCGGCGTCGTAGTCGGGCGAGTAGAGCGGGAGGTCCCCGATCGGGATCTCCACGAACTCCAGTTCCTCGGGCGCGACCCGGAGGAGCGCCTTGCTCAGGATGCGGTTGATCGACGTCGAGGACAGGCTGCCGACGAAGTAGCCGACCTTGTACGTGCGCATGAGGGACCCCTCTCTGCCGGGCCCCGGGGTGGGCGACGCGGCGGATGGCTCATCCCACACCAGCGCGTGGGCACGGTCAAGACCCACGGTCGACGAACTCGGCCACCTCAGTGCCGGAAAGGCCCCCACCCCTCGGTGGCCTCGTCCTCGTCCCCGTCGTCCTCGTCGGGATCGTTGAAGCGCGGGTCCTCCTCCCACTCCTTGTTGCGCTCGGCGGCGATCTCGAGGGCTTGCTCGGCCTCCTCGCGGGTCTCGTAGGGGCCCAGCCGCGTTTCGCTGCGGCACCCCTCGTAGGGCTCGACCGCGTGGTGGAGCAGGCAGTAGTACCACTGTCCCTGGGTCATGGGTCCTCCTCGTCCGGGGCCTTCTCCCTCGCCACACTATGATCGGCCCGTGACCCCGATCAAGCCCTTCCCCGTCAGCCCGCGGCGGCTGGTGCCCGCGTCCATCGTCCGCCCCGCCTACGTGGATCGCCCCGGGCCGGAGCGCTACGACGGCCCCGACGTCCAGACGCCGGAAACGATCGAACTGATGCGCGAGTCCGGGCGGATCGCGGCCGGGGCCATGCTGGCAGCCGCGGACGCCATCGCCCCCGGGGTCACCACGGACGCCCTGGACGCCGTCGCCCACGAGTACATGTGCGACCACGGCGCCTACCCGAGTTCCCTGGGGTACCGGGGATTCCCGAAGTCGATCTGCACG
>CAZZGU010000167.1:0-5553 GCA_964653755.1 uncultured Nigerium sp.
TGGACGCCGTGGTGTGGCCGGCGCTCTTCCGCTGAGGCCATGCGCAGCAACGTCCCGTCGGGGTGGACCTCCGCCCCCATCGCCGCCAGCCGCTCGGTCAGCGCGTGGAGCGGCGGGTTGTGGTGCGACAGGTGCACGGCGGCCGCGCGGGACCCCTCGGTGAGACACCCGGCGGCGCGCAGGTCGTCCAGCGCCTGGGCGAAGCTCCCGAAGTGATGGTGGTGGCCGGTCGCGAGGTCTGCCCGGTCGCCGAAGGTCTCCTCCAGCAGGACCAGGTCGAGCGCCGTGCCGGCCAGGGCCTCGAGCGTCCCCGGCGCCCAGGGGCCGGTGTCGGTGGCGTACAGCAGGGCGGCCCCGGCGTCCCGCACCCGGTAGAGAACGGCCTCGCCGAACGCCTCGTGGGCGGCCGGGAGGACGTCCACGCGGTAGCCCGACAACTCCAGGGCGTCTCCGGCGGTGACCTCGACGAGCCGCACGGCCGTCTGGTCGGGCGCGAGCCAGAGTCGGCAGGACGCCACCACGGGCGGTGGCCCGTAGACGGTGAGCGGCCGGTCGGTCACCCAGCTTCGGTGGAGCAGGAACGTGGGGTCCAGATGGTCGCTGTGCGCGTGGGTGACGAGCACTGCGTCGACCTCCGCGAGGTCGACGCCGAACCGAGTCGCGTTGACGGGGGCCGCGGGCCCGCAGTCGAGCAGGAGGCGTCCGTCCACCAGCGCGCAGGTCGGACGCCGCTGGGCCCCCCGGGCGCGCTGGTCGGCGCACGAGGGGCAGCGGCAGAAGGCGTTGGGCCAGCCGTCGGCCGCGCCCGTGCCGAGCAGGAGCACATGAATGGCAGGCAACCTAAACGAGGGCGGACTGTCGGGGGCGCGTGACACGATGGTGTCCTTCAGAGGGGGGCGACCATGACTACAGGGGCACCCGAGCTTCGGGACGGACGGACGCGGCCGCGCCGTTGGCCGTGGGTGGCGGTCGGAGCGGCCGGGACGTTGGTGGTGGTGGCGGTGCTGGCGGTCGTGCTCGGCCTGCTCCCGGCGAACGCGCCCGGGCCGTTGGGCCCCCTGCTCCCGACTGACGCCGCGGCCGCGCGACCCCTCCTCGCCAGCGGCTTCTCCCACTCCTGCGCGGTGGATTCCGACGGACGCCTCTCCTGCTGGGGAAGCAACTCCGAGGGACAACTGGGCCTCGGCGTCCGCACGCCCTTCTCGGATGAGCCTGTCGAACCCGTGGGCCTGGGGTCAGTTTCCTCGGTCTCCGCCGGGTCGTCCCACACGTGCGCCGTCACGGTCGCGGGCGGCGTCCGCTGTTGGGGCAACAACTCGGGCGGTGCTCTGGGAGACGGGATGACCGGCGCCAGCACAGTCCCGGTGGACGTGGTCGGGCTGGGTTCGGGGGTGGCCGCGGTCGCTGCCGGCGGTGGCCACACGTGCGCTGTGACGGACGCCGGCGGCGTGTCGTGCTGGGGCAACAACGGCAGCGGACAACTCGGCCATGGGGCCGCGCCGGTCTATGACGACACCGGCAGGGTCACCTCGGGGATCCAGCAGAGCCCCGTGCCCGTGGCCGTGTCCGGCTTGGAGTCGGGTGTGGTCGCGCTCTCGGCCGGGGGCAGCCACACGTGCGCTGTGACGGACGCCGGCGGCGTGAAGTGCTGGGGCAACAACGGCAGCGGACAACTCGGCCATGCGCCGGCACCGGTCTATGACGACACCGGCACGCTCGTCTCGGGGGTCGAGCAGAGCGCCGTGCCGGTCGCCGTGTCCGGCTTGGAGTCGGGTGTGGTCGCGCTCTCGGCCGGGGGCAGCCACACGTGCGCGTTGACGGACGCCGGCGCCGTGAAGTGCTGGGGCTGGAACAGCCTCGGGCAGCTCGGCAACGCCGCCCTTCCGGTCTACGGGGAAACCGGAACGGCCGTCGGTGGCACCGAGTCGAGCGCCACCCCCGTGGACGTCGTGGGCCTGGGCTCCGACGTGGCGTCCGTCGCCAGTGAGGAGGACGGCACCTGTGCGGTCACCGATCGGGGCGGCGTCTGGTGCTGGGGCGGGAATCAGGGGCAGTTCGGGCCGGGCACTGACCCGGTCTACGACGACAGCGGCTCCCTGGCCTCGGGGACGGAACGCAGCGACGTCCCGGTCGAGATCCCGGGCCTGGCCGGCTCCGGGCTCAAGGCCCGCGAGGTCACGGTCGGAATGTCCCACGCGTGCGTGCGGTCCACGGGGGGAGACGTTGTGTGCTGGGGCCGGAATGAATCCGGTCAGCTCGGGAACCCCACGGCTCCCCGGCAAGGCGCCACCGCGCCGGTGCCTCTCCGCCGGACGCCGCGCGTGGAGTCGACGCCGAGGCACGTGCTGCTGAACCTCATCGTGATCGACTCGGGGCTGGACATGGCCACCGATGTCGCACGGGACGAGCGGGTGGCGACGTCCGTCACCGCGGGCAGGCTCCAGGCGCAGGATCCTGCCCTGGTGGACGCCGTGCGTGCCGGCGTCCGCGAGGCGACTTTCGGCAGGGTCGAACCCCGGGTCGAGGTCGTCGTGGGTGAGCAATTGCTGAAGTCCACCGAGGCCTGCCTCGACTTCGACGCCAACGTCGAACGGGTGGAGGGCCTGGCCAGCCCCTACCGCAAGGAGGGTGCCATCAACGTGGCAGTCGTCCGGGCCCCGTTCTGCAGGGGGGCCGACCACACGCCCGTGGGCGGCTACGACAACCCCATCGCCATGCCCGTGGTCGGCTGGGTCTCACTCGTCAGCGTCACGGAGTTGGTGCACACGACCCTCCACGAGTACGGCCACGACGCGAACCTCCTGCACGCGGGTCTGGCCATGTGCGACGACCCCGTCGCCTTGAAGGGGTGCATCACGGACGAGGTGGGCGACTCCGGCTCCGTCATGTCGTACGCGCGGTCCTCGGACGCCTTCACGGCCCCCGAACTGGACGTGCTGGGGTTGCTGGGCCCCGAGGAGAGGGTCGGGCCCGGGGTGGTGGCCTCCGGGGAGTACCACCTCGTCGACGTGCGCGAGGAGGGCACCAAGCTCCTCCAGCTGTCCCGGGAGTCCGGGAATTCGTCGCCGCTCACGCTCTCGGTGTCGCACTCGAACGGGGAGATCCAGGTCCGGTTCTCCAAGTGGTGGATCGGTCCGAGCAGCTACGGGACCGAGCAGAGCCAGGCGTCCCTGGCGTTGGTGCACCGCCAGCCGCCCAATCCCGGTGACGTGCTCGTGCGGCTCGGTGACGACACGGTGACCTACGTGGGGCCGGACGCCGACGGCAACTCCGTCGTTCGGGTCTCGCGGCCGGGGGACCCTACTCCGACGCCCGACCCATCGCCCGCGGAGCCGTCCCCGAGTACCTCCAGATGACGGCCGACAGCGGCGGCAGCGTGACGACCGCGCTGGCGGGGTACTCCAGGTAGGGCTCCGGCTCGGCCACGATGGGTTCGGCGGTCACCATGCCCGACCCGCCGTACGCGACGGCGTCGGTGTTGAGGACCTCGGTCCACAGGCCCGCCGCGGGCAGCGCGAGCTGGTAGTCCGTCCACGCCACGGGTGAGAAGTTCACCGCGCAGGCGAGCTGCTCGCCGGCGTCGTCGCGCCGCAGCCACGAGAACGTGTTGTGCTCCCGGTCTGCGACGTCGAGCCAGGCGAAGCCCTCGCGGTCGTCGTCCAGCCGCCACAGGGCAGGGTGGGCGCGGTAGGCGGCGTTGAGATCGCGGACGAGGGCCTGGACGCCGCGGTGCTCGGGGACGTCCAGCAACTCCCACTGGAGGCTGACCTTCTCGTCCCACTCGCGTCGCTGGCCGAATTCGCACCCCATGAACAGCAGCTTCTTGCCGGGGAACGTCCACATGTAGCCGTAGAACGCGCGCAGCGACGCGAACTGCCCGGCGGCGTCCAGCGGGGCCTTGTAGATCATGGGCAGCTTGCCGTGGACGACTTCGTCGTGGCTGATGGGGAGGATGTAGTTCTCGGAGTAGTGGTAGACCATCGCGAACGTGATGTCGTCGTGGTGGTACTGCCGGAAGAACGGGTCGCGCTTGAGGTAGCGCAGCGAGTCGTTCATCCAGCCCATGTTCCATTTGAAGTCGAAGCCCAGGCCGCCGTCGGCGACCGGCTTGGTCACCCCGCCGAAGGCCGTGGACTCCTCGGCGATCACCGCGACGCCCGGGGCCTGGTCGTGGAGGACGTCCGTGACGTAGCGGATGAAGTCGATGGCCGCCAGGTTGTGGTTGCCGCCCTCGGCGTTGGGGACCCACTCACCGGCCGGGCGGTTGTAGTCGAGGTAGAGCATCGCGGCGACCGCGTCGAACCGGATGCCGTCGAAGTGGAACTCCTTGAGCCAGTACAGGGCGTTGGAGGCCAGGAACGACCTCACCTCGTAGCGTCCGTAGTTGAAGATGAGGGTGCCCCACTCCTTGTGCTCGCCCTGGCGCGGGTCGGCGTGCTCGTAGAGCGCGGTGCCGTCGAAACGTCCGAGCGCCCACTCGTCCTTCGGGAAGTGGGCGGGCACCCAGTCCAGCAGCACACCGATGCCGGCCTGGTGCAGCCTGTCGATCAGGAAGCGGAGCTCGTCGGGGCTTCCCAGGCGCGCGGTGGGGGCGAAGTAGTTGGTGACCTGGTAGCCCCAGGACGCCTCGAGCGGGTACTCCGTGATCGGCATGAACTCGACGTGGGTGAACCCCTGCTCGGTGAGGTAGGCGACGAGATCGTCGGCGAGCTGGGTGTAGGTGCGGCCGCGCCGCCAGGAACCGAGATGGGCCTCGTAGATGGCCAGGGGCGCTCCGGGGCCCTGTCGTTGCGGGCGGCTCGCCATCCAGGCGGTGTCCTGCCAGCGGTAGGAGCTCTCGTGGATGACCGACGTGTTCAGCGGCGGGTTCGTGGCGTGGCGGGCCATCGGGTCCACCTTGTCGCGCCACACGCCGTCGGGGCCCAGCAGCCGGTAACGGTACTGCTGGCCTTCCCGGGCGCCCTCGACGAACGAGGCCCACACGCCGGTGCCGGCCACCGGTGTCAGGGGCGTCCCGGCCCAGTCGTCGAAGTCGCCGCGGACCTCGACCGTCTGCGCGTTCGGGGCCCAGACCGCGAACCGTGTGCCGGCGACGGGGCCGCGCACGGCGTCCGTCACGGTCACCACGTGCGAGCCCAGCACCCGCCAGCAGGCAGTGTCGCTGCCGGCCAGAAAGCCCCGCAGGTCCTCGGCCGTCAGGCCTCCAATGGTGTGCTCGGTGTCGACCGACATGGTGCATCCCTTCCTGCCCCGCGTTGCGCAGCAAGGGCGATGCTACAGAAAGTCGCGGGTGTCGTTCAGGCGGCCCGCCCGAGGGCCCCTTCCTGGCGCCACGAAGCGACGACCCGGTCCACGACTTGCTGGGCCCGGACGCGCTGGGCGGCGTCCCGCCACGTGCGGCGGACCCACTGCGTCAGGGATTCCTCCAGCGAGGGATGATCCAGCGAGTTGACGCGGGTCCGGTCCCCGAGGTGACGGACGAGCCGCAGGAGGACCTCCTGAGCCTCGATCCGCCGACCCGCATTCGTGAGTGAGGGTTTCGGTGTTTCTGGA
>CAZZGU010000168.1:0-5520 GCA_964653755.1 uncultured Nigerium sp.
CCTGTTCGGGTCGGTGGCGCGCGGCGAGGCGACCGCCGACAGCGACGTCGACCTGATGGTCCTCGCCTCCCCGGACTGGGACGGCCGAACCGAACTCGAGGACGTGGTCCGCGCCCGGCTCGGCAACGACTGCGATGTGCTGGTGTTCACCCCTGAGGACTTCCGCCGGCTCGCGGCCAGCGGGGAGGAGCCCGTCGTGGCCGAGATCCTCACCGACGGGGTCGTCCTGCTCGGTACGTTCCCGCAGGCCCATGGTGGTGCGGCGTGATGGCCACCCTCGAGCAACGCAATCACGCGCGCAGTTTCCTGAAGAAGGCCGAGGAGTACCTGGCCTCCGCCGAAGCCAACCTGACCGCCGGGCGCTACACCGTGGCTGCCGGTGATGCAATCCACGCCGGTATCTGCGCCAAGGACGCCATCGTCACCGAACTCACCGGTACGACCGCGAAGGGCAAGGACCACGCACTCGCCGCGAAAGAACTGCGACAAGCGCTGGGGCAGCGACCGGAAGCGGCCAGCACAGAGAAGGCCCTGCGCGAACTCGTCTCCAGCAAGGCCGACGTCGAGTACGGCGTCACCCTCGTCCCAGCCGCGAAGGCCGAAGCGCTCCTCCGCCGGGCTCGGAGCCTCGTCGAACTCGCCATCCGAATCGTCCGCCTGAACGGGTGACAACTCCGCGCCGAACATCCTGTACTGCCGCCCTCCGCAAAGCCTGGATCGCGTCGGAGCAGGTCGGACGTGCGCGACTCACAGATCGCGATCAGGGCGTCGAACACTGCCGCGACGAGGATGGCGCCACGTTCGTGCGGCGTCTCGACCCTGGCGAGCAGCGTCGGGTCTGGCCCGCACGGCACCCACTCGCCATTCACCGACTGTCCGATCGCGCTGCGAAGCGCCTCCCGTCCGCGCGTTGCACTGCCGAGCTCGAGGACGGTGCCGGCGTTGGTGGCTCTGCCGTCGGCGAGGGTGGCACCTGAGGGTGAGCCACCGTGGGACTCGGAAACCGCGGCGAAGGATGCGGGAGGGCTGCCGGTTCCGCCGTCGACTATTCGCCCACGGGCTACTGGTCCCCGAGTTGGCCCGTTGGTGACCCGCGGGTCGGGTCGTCGGGCAAGAGGGACGTCGCCGCTTGTCCGAACAGGGGACCGGACGTGTCCCGCCAGTTGGCCAGGTCGCGGGAGAGCGTCATCCAGGTGAGGCCGCGGTCGATCTGGTCGTACTGGTGGATCAGCCAGTTGCGGTTGGCGATGGCATCGGCCCAGGCCACGCCGCGGGGTGCCTCGACCTTCGTCCGGGCCAGACGGCCCGCGGCTTCGCCCAGCTTCATCATCAGTGAGTCGCCGGCTTCCTGGAGCAACGGGTCGGCCAGGTAAGCGTCCTGTCCGCGGGCGACGATGTCGTGGGCGCGGTCGAGCCAGTCGCGGAGATGGAGCAGTTCCTTGGCGATCTTGCGGTCCATCACAGCAGCACGGCCTCGGCGCGGATGTCGTCGTCGATGACGGGCTTGAGAGCGGCGTAGGTGATCAGGTCGACGGGACGGCCCAGGATCTCCTCGAACAAGCGCCTCAGGGCGACGATGTCCTTGATGCCGGCATCGGTGGGCGGCTCGACGAGAAGGTCGATGTCGGAGTCGGGGCGAGCCTGACGCCGGGCCACGGACCCGAAGACGGCCAGTCTTTCGAACCCTCGGGAACTGGCCACGTCGACCAGGACGGGAGCCGCCGCCGCGACCAGGGTCTTGGGGTGGGACGCTGCGATGAGGTTCAGGGCCGCCTTGAGTTGCTGGCTGATGGCCGGCTGAGTGACGTCGAGGGCGTCCGCGATCTCGCGTTGGCTCGTCCCGGTGGCGGCGAGGGCGCGTAGCGCCAACGCGCGGCGCAGTCGTGCGAGGTCCTCCTGGCGGCGCGCGTGCTGGTACTCGACAAGCAGGCTCATAAGAAGAGCTTATCGCGTCGAGTCAAGCGAGCGACGTGCGCTGGCTGGCTCACTACCTCGCAGCCTCGCCTGGATTTGTCGGTGCTGGTTGTCCGTGGACGCGCCCCCGGCTCACTTCTGGAAGGTGAGAGGACTCATCGACCGGAAGGCAGGGCACTGATGACCGATAGCAGGGCGAACGGGCAGTCGATCCGGCGCGCCGCCCGGCAGGCCAAGTGCCTTGCCCAGGCCAAGCGGCGCGCGCAGGCCGCCGAACGGGACAAGCGCGTGGACGCCGCCGCGATCAACCTGGTCGTCGCCCTCCGCGAACGCGACGCCCTCGAACACCGGGCCGGCGCCGCGATCCAGATGATGCTCGCCGAAGGACTCGCCCTCGCCGATGTCGTCACCTGGACCGGGAGGCTCAGTCGTTGCCCCAGCGTTCGAGGCGTCCGCGGGCAGCGGCTGCGGCGGCTCCACCATGGTCGGCGAGGCGTCCCGCGAGGGTGCGTTCGGCGAGTTCTGTGGGGAGGAGGTCGCCGAACTTGAGGTCCTGGATGGCCCGCCGGGTGATCTCGGGCTCCACGCCGGCGAGGTCTGTCCCGAAGCGTGCCAATGCGGCTGTGAGTGCTTCACCCAGTTCGGACGCCGACGCGTCGGCCCGCAGGACGACGTGGTCGTTGGTGAACGTCTTGTCCGGATCGCACAGGGTGGCCGCGACAGCGATCAGCGCCGCGTGCAGGACCGCGTTCGCCCGGCCGCCGGCCCACGTGAACCAGCGCGTCTGGCCGTCTTCGTGCAGGACGACGGTGCGGTCGGCGTCCACCCAGTCCGCCAGTTGCTCGCGCACCGCGTCCAGTTGCCTGGACGGCTTCACTGCGAACATCAGCTCGTGCCGCGCTCCGCCCGGAGCGACAGACTGATCGATCCCTGAGCAGGGGGGAGGGCGGGACAAGCTTGTGCCCCGTCCCGTTGGGGACGGGGCACAAGCGCTCGGTGGTGGTGGTCAACCGATGTGGGCGATCGTGGCCCCTTGGTGTGTTTCGGCGCCTTCGGTGACGAGGAGGGTCACGACGCCAGCGGTGGGCGCCGGGACCTCGAGGGAGACCTTGTCGACCTGGACCTCGGCGAGGAGTTGCCCTTCGGCGACGCTCTGGCCGTCGGTGACGAACCAGGTGGCGACGACGCCCTCGGCGTCCGGGCGTTCCTTCGAGAGTGCTGGGAACACGACGTCGATCACGCTTCGACCGCCTTCCGGATGGCCGCCTCGATCCGGTCTGGGCGCGGGAGGACCGCGTACTCGAGGGAGTGGGCGTACGGGACGGGGACGTCGGGGTTCGCCACCCTGATGGCCGCGGTCCGCAGCAGGGACGGGTCGCGCTCCACGACGGTCGCCACCACCTCGCCGGACAGGCCGAAGGACAGGTAGTCCTCGTCGACAACGACGAGCCGTCCGGTCTTGGCCACCGACGCCAGGATCGCCTCTCGGTCGAGCGGGACCAGGCTGCGCAGGTCGATGACCTCGACGTCGATGCCGTCGGCGGCGAGCTTGTCGGCCACGTCCAGGCAGTGGTGCACCGACAGCGAGACGGTGACCACGGTGACGTCGGCGCCCTCGCGGGCGACGGCCGCCTTGCCGATCGGTACCTCGTAGGAGTCGAGCGGGACGTCCCCGAGCGAGCGCGGGTTCTTCGCCATCCACGGCAGGCCCATGACGCCCTTGTGGAACATGTACACGACCGGGTTGTCGTCGCGGATGGCGGCGGTCATCAGTCCCTTGGCGTCGTAGGGGTTGCTGGGGACGACGACCTTCATGCCGGGCAGGTGTGCGAACGTTCCCCACAGGCATTGGGAGTGCTGTGGTCCGTCGGAGTAGCCGCCGCCCACCGCAGTGGTGAGCACCATCGGAACCTTCACGTTCCCGGCCGACTGGAAGTGGATCTTGGCCATGTGGTTGTAGATCTGGTCCAGGCACACGCCCATGAAGTCGGAGAACATCAGTTCCGCGATCGGTCGCATCCCCTCGGTGGCCGCCCCGATCGCCAGCCCGATGAACCCGGTCTCCGAGATCGGGGTGTCCAGGATGCGCGTCGGCCCGTACTTGTCGAGCAGTCCGGTGGTGGAGGAGAAGATGCCGCCGTACTTGCCGACATCCTCACCCAGGTAGAACACCGACGGGTCGCGGGCCATCTCCTGGTCGATCGCCTCGACCATGGCCTTCGAGGTGGTCAGCCGCCGCGTCGTCGCTTCAGCAGTGGTAGTCATGACGTCCCCCTCTCAGGCGAACACGTACTCGCCGGCAGATGCCGGATCGGGAATCGGGCTGGCCTTGGCGAAAGCGATCGCGTCCTCCACGCGCTCGCTCGCGGCAGCCTTGATGCGCGCGACCGCGGCATCATCCAGGACGCCGGCCTCGATGAGCCGGGCCGCGTACTGCGGGATCGGGTCCCGGTCGGGGACCTCGGCCAGTTCGGGCCGGTAGGCCTGGCCATCGCCCTCGAAGTGGCCCCACATCCGCAGGGTGTGGACCTCGATCAGGCTCGGACCGTCGCCCTTGCGGGCCCGCTCGACGGCCGCCGCGGCCGCCGCGTAGACGCCCTCGACGTCGTTATCCTCCACCCGGACGCCGGGGATCCCGTACGCGACCGCCCGGTCGGCGGTGTTGGGGATCGCCGTGGCCGACGTCCGTGCCACCGAGATGCCCCAGTCGTTGTCCTCGACGACGAACACGACCGGCAGCTTCCACAGGGCCGCCAGGTTGAGCGACTCGTGGAACGCGCCCTGGTTCGCGGCACCCTCACCGGTCACAGCGACCGCGATCGCGTCCTTGCCCTGGCGCTGGAACGCGAACGCCATACCCAAGGCCGGTGGATAGCCCTCGGCGATGATGCCCGAGCACGAGAAGTGCGTCTGGGGATCGAACAGGTGCATGTGACCGCCGCGGCCCTGGCCCAGACCATCCACGCGTCCGAAGATCTCGGCGGTCATGGCCCGCAGGTCCATGCCGTGGGCGATGGCGAAGTGGTGGGGCCGGTGCGTGGCCGTGACCGCGTCGTCCGAGGTCAGATGGGCGCACACCCCCGCCGCGACCGGCTCCTGGCCGGCCGACAGGTGCATCTCCCCGGGGACCAGCCCCTTGCCGATGTCGAACCCCGGGCCCTTGTCGGCGTGGTATTCCCGGAGGATCGCCTCCTCGTACGTGCGTGACAGCACCATCGTCTCGTAGAGCGAGAGTCTCAGCTCCGAAGGGAGCACGGGTCCCGAGGACGGGACCGATTGCGAAGAAACCGTAGCCATGATGCCTCCAATGGCTCCTCGTCCGATTCATCCAATATCGCCCCGCACGAGACGAAACGGAAGGACCTGCGAGCTCTTCTCCAGAACTCCGCGGTGGGCGGGTGGCGGTCGGACGCCGCGTCCGTCGCGACGGCCGTGGAGGGCGGGGAAGCCGAGGAGCCAGCGGCGGATCGACGTGAAGTGGCAACTCCACGAAGCGTTTCCGTGGGCGACGGGACAGCCCGGACCGCAGACCTGAGCCAGCTCCGACGCTTGCGCCGTCTCAGCGCGCGCTGATCGTCGAATTGCAGTTGGGCTTGAACGTCGGAT
>CAZZGU010000169.1:0-3006 GCA_964653755.1 uncultured Nigerium sp.
CTGACGAGTTTGGTCGGCGGACACAGCCGGGTGGCCCTCGCGGCTACTGATGATCAAGGAGACGGCGCGGCGTCTCCTGCCGACCAACGAGCGATTTGACGAGATCCCAGGCAATCGTGGCAAATAGCCCTGCAAGAACACCCGCAAGAAGTAGAAGGAAGTTCCGGACAGCGGCTGCGTTCGTGTCAGTGAATGCCGCACCCTCCGGCGCGAAGTCGATCTGATTGGTGGAGGACTCGATACTCACAAAGGCGTCTGTTTGATCTGGATTTCTTCGCGGCTCAAGTGTCCATCGCCAAACTTGAAACTGCTGGCTCTTCGAGGTGTTCTTTAACAGGAATCCGCGCTGGAGTCGTTGCACGTTCGTGCCCTCTTGAACGGTGGCGCTCCTTCCCGACTCAGCGCGCAGCAGACTGTGTATTCCTGGTATCAGGAAGAGAGCGACCCCGTCCTGTTCCACCCAGAAAGCCTCTGGCCTGAACCTGCACGTGAAGTGCATGATAGCGGTGGGTTGCTTCACATCCTGACCGTCGACAACCTTGACCCAACTGGACGATTCTGCCTCCAAGGGCGTCAGAACGACGTAGCTTTCCCTCTCGGCGCGCACGACGTCTCCGACGTTGTCGCGATTCCGATCTGAGACCCGCTCGCCACGCGCCGCGGCGACCATAGCGACTGCCATGTAGCGCTGGTCCAGTTCGAGATCCTGATAGCTGACCGGCGCGCTCTTGTGCGCGTCCGGATCGCAGGTCTCCAGCGCGGCTGCGAGTCTCCCAGCCAACACGTACCGGACGTGGAAGTTCTCTAGAAGCTGCCCGCTGCTCAACGCCTCGGGTTGCTGATTTGGACCCGCCGTTTCGAACGATGCGTAGAAACTGAGCGTGATCGGTTCAGCAGGGTCCGGGTCCGTGGTCTCGGGCGTCTCTATCCACACAGATCCCTGGCTTCGCGAACTGGCTTGGGTCACCAGCACTGCACCCAGACTCTCGGGCGTTGGAACACGAACCGGCGCGAGAGCCGCAAAGGTGAGGGGTAGCCCAAAAGCGGCGCACACAGCAAGTCCTATGGCGTGCATCCACCACGATCCACGCATGCGATTGCCCGAAGAGCTAGCTCTTCGCGGTGTTGCCCCTGCGTTGTTGCTCGTCGTCAATTCGCCTGACATGGACCCAGACTCCGGCCTTTCTTCCCCAGATGCCGACCCCTCGGGGAAAGCGGCAAGCGCTTCTCATGGATCACTCGGTACTTTCCTGAGGGAGGTCACGGGTCATGCTACCCGGAAGTGCAGAGTGGTTCTCTTGCCCGGAGGCTCGCACCCGCTGACGAGGAGATGACGTCGATCGACAACAGCAGTAGCGGGCAGGCCGATGGAGGTACGGGAAGGGCGACCGAGGAGATGCGCGAAAGCGTTGGCGGTTTACGGGCCAGAGGGACCACGCGGCGCGCCGTAGGTTCGATGACCTTGGTCATGGCTATCACGACGTTGAGCCGGTCTACGAGGCGCGCGACAAGGACGTCCTTCGTCGTAAGGCGCCTTGGTGGCGGGCAAGGTGTAACAGCCTGGTCAACTCGTTGGGGGATCCGCACACCGACCAAAAGACCAGAAGCGGATCGGCCTCAGATCGCCGTCCTTCCCACTGCAGTCAACGGTCGATCCCCCGGCCGTCCCCGTACGAGGCAGCTACCCCGAGTGAGCGAGGAGGTTCGGGCGAGCGCACGGCGTTGACCGCCTCAAACACCGAAGCGTCGCGATGCGAGAAGACATGCTCGCCCTCGCTCCTCAAGCGATGGCGCTCGCGAGAACGGGCCGGAAGCGCGCGTTCTGCGACAACGGCTGGGTTGTCGTTCCAGGCGCGGATGAGGTCTTGCAGGGTGGGGGCGAGGGCGTCGGCGGGGAGGTGGAGTTGGTCGGCGACGTGTTGGAGGCCGGTTTCCCATTGGTGGGGTGGTTGGGCGGCGATGACGCGGAGGGCGTCGAGGACGGCTTCGGCGTCCGGCTGGTCGTGGAGGAGTTGGTGTCGGAGCGTGTCGGCGAGCGGGCCGGCGTCGTCGAGCGCCTGGATCAGCGCCTCGGTCTGGCTGGTGGCGACGAGGTCGGCGGGGTCGCTGCCTTCGGGTAGGGCGGCGTGGCGGGGGTCGATCTTGTGGGGGGTGAGGTTCCAGTAGTCGCGTTGGGCGGCGGTTTGTCCGGCGGGGTCGGCGTCGGTGGCGATGATCGGCGTCCGTCCGGTCTCGCGGAGCTGGGCGGCCTGGGTGTCGGTGAGTGAGGTGCCCAGGGGCGCGACTCCGGTGTAGCGGCCGGCGCTGGCGAGGGTGACGGCGATGGCGTCCAGGGGTCCCTCGACGACGACTGGCACCGCGCCGTCGTCCAGCCCACCCGCGCGCGCGAAGAGTTGGTCGCCCTTGTGGAACAGCGGCGTTTCGGGGGTGTTGAGGTATTTGGGTCCGGCGTGGTCGTGGTCGCCGAGGTGGGGGTGGCGGCGTCCGACGAACCCGAGGACGCCGTCGGGGCTGGTGATGGGGAAGACGAGCCGGTTGCGGAACCGGTCGATGAGGCGTCCGTCGCGGGTGGTGGTGGCGAGGCCGGCGGTGAGGAGTTCGGTGTCGGTGACGTCGTGGCGGCGTAGGTGGGTGACGAGCGCGTTCCAGGTGTTGGGGGCGAGTCCGGGACGCCAGCCGGGGTCGCCGGTCAGGTCGGTGTGCAGGCGTTCGGCCAGGTAGGGCTGCGCCCACGACCCGGGGAACGCGGTCTGGAAGAAGCTGGCGGCGAGCTCGTTGACGGCCAGGAGGCGTTCGCGGGGCACGGGGCTGGTGGCCCAGGCGTCGGCGTGGGCGAGTTGGCGGGCGAGGTCGGGTTCGGGGGCGGGCAGGCCTTCGCGGATGATCGCCTCGAGGGTGAAGTCCACGATCGGGTCGTCGACGGGGTCGGTCGCCCACTCGCTGGCTGCGGCGGGGTCGGACGCCGCCGGTGCTGCCGCTGCGGCGTCCGGGAGGACGGCGTGGAGG
>CAZZGU010000169.1:3016-4705 GCA_964653755.1 uncultured Nigerium sp.
GATCGAGATCCGCCAGGCGAGGGCTTGGCAGGGGTCGAGGTCGGCGCCCGTGACGGGCGGGGTGGTGAACAGGTCGGCCAGTTGCCAGCCGTGCCCGACGGCGTGGTCGACGGCGGTCACGAGCGCCGGCCACCACGGGGACGCCTGCAACAGCTGGGCGTGGCAGACACCGACCAGACCGGGAAGCTGTGATGCCCAGGGCGCGTGGACGTGGTGGTGGTCGTCGGGTCCGGCGGTGTCGGTGGGGGTGAGGTGGCGGCTGATGCGCCACCACAGGGCGGCGGCGGGGTGGTCGTCGGGCAGGGGTCCTTGGGCGGCGGCGTGCTGGACCAGGGCGCCGGCGTCGATGCCGGCGGCGGCGAGTTGGGCGAGCCGGTGGGCGAGGGTGGGGTTGAAGTCGTCGCCGATCAGGGTGGGCGCGACCTGCAGGAGCAGGGGTTCCCATTCGGTGAGCGGGCTGCTGGTTTCGCGGGCGAGGCGTTGCTCGAGGTCGCGTTGCCAGGTGGCGAGGGCGGCGGGGATCTGTCGCGGTCCGGTGGGCCGGCGGTCGCCGGGTTCGGTGTTCGTGGCGGCCCGCCATACCTGGATCGCGGCGATCGTGTCGCGGGAGGGCGACACCCGCTCCGACGCCCACCCCGGCAGGCGGTCCGCCGTCAGCGCCTCCCGCTGGACGACGTCGGCGAGCTGGGCGACGAGGTCGCGGCGCGCGGTGAGGTACGGCCCCCACGTCGGGTGCTCGGTGAGCGCTGCCGGGAGGCCGGGTAGCCAGGGCAGGGGTCCGGACGCGGCGGTTGGGAGGGTGGGGAGCCGCCAGTCGAGGACGGCGGCCGGGTCGTGCGCGGATTCGAGTTCGTGCCCCGCGACAGCGTGGGTGAGGACGCCGATGGGGTCGTGTCCGGTGGCGGCGTGGAGGAGGAGGTGGCCGCGGAGGGTGGGCCAGGCGTCCGCGCTGGTGAGCCCGGGGTGGAGGTGTTCGGCGGCGGCGTCCAGGCTGGTGCGGACGGCGTCCGGGGCTAGGTGTTCGGCGGCGGCGGTGATGGCGTCGGCGTAGGCGCCGGCGGCGTGCGCGAGCCGGACGGCAGGGTCGTCGAGCTCGCGGGCCAGGGTGGTGGCGCTGGTGGGGTGTTCGTCGCGGGCGAGGATGCGTTGCAGGAGGTCGGTGGGGGTGGGGGGCAGGATCGTGTCCGGGGCGATGCTGGTGTGCGGGTTTCCGTCGCTGACCACGGGCAGGTAGGCGTGGTTGGCGTGCCGGCCGCGGGTGAGCATTGTGTACAGCTGTTGGCGGGTGAGGTGGTCGCTGGCGAGGCCGTGCATGGTGTCCACGGACACGCCCTGGGCGGTGTGGATGGTGCACGCGTACCCGAGTTCGACGGCGTCGCGGGTGTAGTCGGCGGGCAGGGTGACCGTGAGCCGGTGGCGGGTGTGCTGGACGCGTAGGCCGCGCGGGGTGAGGGCGGTGATCCGCCAGCGGTCGCCGTTCTTGACCCAGTCGGTGTCGCTGACCCGCAGGCGGCGGTCGTTGCGGCGGGTGATGATCGTGTCCCCGATCGAGGCGTGGTTGCCGTCGGCGAGGACGACTTCAGCATCGGGACGCCGCCCCGCCAGCCGGTGGGTGCGGGCGCGTTGGTTGAGGTCGGCGACCAGGTCGCGGGTGGGGGCGAGCATGATCGTGTCGTGGCCGGCGGCCCG
>CAZZGU010000169.1:4730-5499 GCA_964653755.1 uncultured Nigerium sp.
TTCGCCGACGTGGACGCGGTGGTGGTCGAGGTAGAAGCCGAGCGCTTCGGGGCGTCCGTCGCGGAGGGCGAGGCTGGCGGCGGCTTCGGCGGGGTCGGTGAACCGGACGATCTCGTGCAGCCTGAGGGCGCCGTGGGTGTGGGCGAGGTCACGCAGGACGCCGCCGGCGCCGATCGCGGCGAGTTGTTGGTCGTCGCCGACCAGCCGGACCGACGCGCCGCGTTCCAGCAGCAGGTTGACGGCGCGGTCGAGGGAGATGGTGTCGGCCATGCCGGCCTCGTCGATGATGACCAGGCTTTTCGGTCCGAGGCGGAGGGCCCAGTCGGGCAGGTCGTCGTGGTCGGCCGACCAGGTGAGTTTGGCGAGGGTGTCGGTGTGGGCGTCCAGTTGGTCACCCAGGGCGGCGGCCGCCGCAGCGGAGGGGGCGAGGCCGAGGACGGTTCCGCCGGCGTTGGTCCAGGCGACGGCGAGGGCGTGCATGGCGGTGGTCTTGCCTGATCCGGCCGGCGCGATCGCGAGCTGGAGGCGGCGTCCGGAGGTGGCCATCGCGCGGACGAGGCCGGCCTGGCCGGCGTTCAGAGTGACGCCGTTGGCCGCGGATTCCAGCAGGGCGACCTCGACCGAGGCCGGGTCGGCGACCATCCCGTCGGTGCGGGCGCCCGCGGCCAGCAAGCGTTGTTCGGCGGCCAGCACCGCCGGCGAGGTGTAGCGGGTGGCTTCGGCGATCGTGTACACGCTGGTTCCGTCGCGGCGGCGGAGCACGTCGGGT
>CAZZGU010000170.1:0-5464 GCA_964653755.1 uncultured Nigerium sp.
AGATCGAGGGCGAGCATCAGCTCGTTCAGGTCGGACGCCAGCGTGTCGTACTCGTAGCCGTCGGCGGCCTTGTCGGAGCGACCGAAGCCGCGGCGGTCGTAGGTGATGACCCGGTGTCCGGCGTCCACGAGCACGGGTTCGTTGGCGGCAAACGCCTCGCCCGACAGCGGCCAGCCGTGGATGAGGACAACGGGGCGGCCGTCGCCGCCGCTGTCGGTGTAGTACAGCTGGATGGGTGCTTCGCCGGGAATCGTCAGGAACGGCATTCCGCTTTCCTCCTTGGAACAGTGTTTGCCGTCGACCCTAGCGCCCCGCCGGCGCCCCCGTCAGGGCGGGCTGTCGGCGGCCGCGGGTAGGGTTCCCGGCATGCTCGCACCGACCCCGCTGTCCCTGCCCAACGCCGACGCGTCGCTGTCCTGGATCGCCGCCACGGCGGAGACCGCCCTCGCCGAGGCGCGCGCGATCGCCGACCGGCTGCGCACCGAGCGACCCACGGACGCCGCCGCGGCCCTGGCAGCGTGGAACGACCTCACACTCGCGATCGGCGGAGCCTCGGCGCGGGGCGAGCTGTTCAGCGAGGTGCACCCGGACGCCGGCGTCCGCGAGGCCGCGGAGCAGACCGGGCTGGCCGCGCGCCAGTTGGCCACCGAACTCGGCGTCGACCCCGCCCTCTACGCGGTCTTCGCCGCGCTTGACCCCGCGGGGCTGGACGCCGTGGCGACCCGCCTGCTCGAGCGGGTGCTGCGTGACTTCCGCCGCTCGGGGGTGGCTGCCGACGAGGAGACCCGGGCGCGCATCCGGGCCGTCCGGGAGCGCCTCGTCGTGCTCGGCCAGACGTTCGCGCGAACGATTCGGGAGGGCACCCGCTCGATCCGCGTCACGCCCGACCGGCTGGCCGGGCTCCCCCGGGACTGGATCGACGCCCATCCCGCCGGGGTCGACGGCCTCGTCACCGTCACGACCGACTACCCCGACGCGATCCCCTTCCGGACGTTCGCCCACGACGCGCGGGCCCGCCGCGACCTGCTCGTGGCGTCCCTGACGATCGGCTACCCGGACAACGTGCCGGTCCTCCACGAGATCCTCGCCCTGCGGGCCGAGCTGGCCGGCCTGCTCGGCTACGCGACCTGGCCCGACTTCGATGCAGAGGTCAAGATGATCGGCCACGGCGCTGCGATCCCCGCCTTCATCGACCAGATCGCGGAGGCCGCCGCCGAGCCCGCGCGCCGGGACGTCGACATCCTGCTCGCGCGCCTGCGCCACGACCGCCCGGACGCCCCCCGCGTCGAGGCGTCCGACGCCGCCTACTACGCCGAGGTGCACCGACGGGAGGAACTCGACGTCGACGCCCAGCTTGTCCGGACGTTCTTCTCATTCCCGAAGGTCCGGCGCGGGCTGCTCGGAGTCACCGGACGCCTGTTCGGCCTCACCTACGTCGACCGTCCCGACGCACCGGTGTGGCATGAGTCGGTCACCGCCCACGACGTCCTCCGCACCGCCGACGGCGCGCTGGTCGGGCGCATCTACCTCGACCTGCACCCCCGCGAAGGCAAGTTCAAGCACGCCGCGCAGTTCACCCTGGCGACGGGCATCCACGCCCAGCAGCTCCCCGAGGGCGCGCTGGTGTGCAACCTTCCGCACGGGCTCATGGAGCACTCCGATGTCGTCACGCTGTTCCACGAGTTCGGGCACCTCGTCCACCATCTCGTGGGCGGCGACCAGGAGTGGGCGGAGTTCTCCGGCGTCGCGACCGAGTGGGACTTCGTCGAGGCCCCCAGCCAGATGCTCGAGGAGTGGGCGTGGGACGCCGACGTGCTGCGCACCTTCGCCACGGACGCCGCGGGCGCGCCCATCGGCGCCGACCTCGTGTCCCGCATGCGCCGCGCCGAGGACTTCGGCAAGGGCTACCTGGCGCGCACGCAGATGTTCTACGCGGCGCTGTCGTACTCCCTGCACCTGGAGAACCCCGACGACCTCATCGCCCGGACGGCCGACCTGCAGGCCCGCTACTCGCTCTTCCCCTACCTGGAGGGCACCTGCCTGCCTGCCAGCTTTGGCCACCTGGACGGTTACGGGTCTGGTTACTACACCTACATGTGGTCGCTCGTCATCGCCAAGGACCTCTTCAGCGCCTTCGACCCGGCCGACCTGTTCGAGAACGAGGTTGCGACGCGCTACCGCGACCGGGTGCTCGCCCCCGGTGGCACGAAGGACGCCGCCGACCTGGTCGAGGACTTCCTGGGCCGGCCGTACTCGTTCGACGCCTACGCCGCCTGGCTGGCGTCCTGAGATGACGGAGGGTCCGGGCGGCTCACGCCGCCCGGACCCCACCAGCCGTCCGTGGACCAGACTGTCAGCGATTCAGCGCGTCGGGGGAATCACCCGTGCCGACAGCACCCCGTCGATGGCGCGGATCTGCCCCAGCAGCTCCGCGGAGACCTCGCCCTGCACGTCGATAAGGGTGTAGGCCAGCTCGCCGCGGGACTTGTTCAGCAGGTCGGAGATGTTCAGTCCGGCCTCGCCGACGAGCGTCGAGATCCGGGCGACGAGCTTGGGCGCGTTGCTGTTGGCAATGGCGAGGCGCCACGTACCCTCGGCGCGGCCGAGCACGGCGTCGGGGAAGTTCACCGAGTTCGTGATCGTCCCGTTCTCCAGGTAGGCCCGCAGTTCGTTGGCGGCCATCCGCGCACTGTTCTCCTCGGCCTCACGCGTGGACGCCCCGAGGTGCGGCAGCGTCACGACGTTCGCGTGCTTGTTCAGCTCCGGGGTCGGGAAGTCGCAGACGTAGCCGCGGAGGCGTCCGGATTCCAGGGCCGTCACGACCGCACCGTTGTCGACGATGGGCCCACGCGAGAAGTTGACGATCACGGCCGACTTCCTCATGAGGGCCACCTCGCGCTGGCCGATGAAGGCGCGCGTGGCGTCCGACAGGGGGATGTGCAGGGTCACGATGTCGGCCCGCCGCAGCAGAGCGTCGAGATCGGTGACGTGCTCCACCTGTGAGGACAGCTTCCATGCGTGCTCGACGGTGACGCCGGGGTCGTAGCCGAGGACGTTCATGCCCAAGCTGACCGCGGCGTTGGCCACCTCGACGCCGATCGCCCCGAGGCCGATGACGCCGAGCGTGCGGCCGGGCAGCTCGAAGCCGACGAACGCCTTCTTGCCCGCCTCGACGGCCTTGTCCATCTCGGCGGCCGTGCCCTCGAGGCGGTGCGCGAAGGCGGCGGCGTCGATGATGTTGCGGGCTGCGAGGAAGAGCGCGGCGATCGTGAGCTCCTTGACCGCGTTCGCGTTTGCGCCGGGGGTGTTGAACACCGGGACGCCGTGGGCGCTGTACTCGGCGACCGGGATGTTGTTCACCCCCGCGCCGGCGCGGGCGACGGCGAGCACGGACGCCGGGATCGGCACGCCGTGGAGGCTCGCCGAACGGAGGCGCTGCTGATCGAGTTGAGGGTACGGATCGTGAAGGGCATGGTTTCCTCAGGCGTTGCGTCGTTCGAAATCGGCCATGAAGTCGACGAGCGCGTCGACCCCCGCGGCGGGCATCGCGTTGTAGATGCTGGCCCGCATGCCGCCCACCGAACGGTGGCCGGACAGGTTCGTCAGCCCGGCGGCCGCGGCCTCTGCGACGAAGGTCTTGTCCAGTTCCGGCTTGGCCAGCAGGAACGGGACGTTCATCCACGACCGGGCGTCCAGCGCGACCGGGTTGGAGTAGAAGTCGGAGCCGTCGATGGCGGCGTACAGCTTCTCCGCCTTGGCCCGGTTGCGGTCGGCCATGGCGGGCAGCCCGCCACCGTCCTTGACCCATGCCAGGATCAGGCCGAGCAGATAGATCCCGAAGGTGGGCGGGGTGTTCAGCATCGAGTCGGCCGCGGCCATCCCCGCGTATTCCAGGACGGAAGGCGTCTCCTTGCGGGCGTGCCCGACCAGGTCCTCGCGGACGACGACGACGCACAGGCCGGCCGGGCCCATGTTCTTCTGGGCGCCGGCGTAGATCAGGCCGTGGGCGGCCACGTCGATCGGGCGCGACAGGATCGTCGAGCTGAAGTCGCCCACCACCGGGATGTCGCCGGCGGTCGGGACGTAGCCGAACTCCACCCCGCCGATCGTCTCGTTCGGGGTGTAGTGGAGGTACTTCGACGCGGGGTTCACCGCGTAGCTGCCCTCGGCCGGGGCGGTGGTGTACCGGGACGCCGCCTCGTCAGACGCGACCTCGACCGAGAGCCCCTGCTTCTGGGCCGCCTTGATCGCCTTCGCCGACCACTGTCCGGTGTTGAAGTAGGTGACGGTGTCTCCGGGCTGGGTGAGGTTCATCGGGATGACGTCGAACTGCGCGGACGCGCCGCCCTGCAGGAAGAGGACCTTGTAGTTCTCGGGCACCGCGAGCAGTTCGCGGAGCAGGGCCTCGGCCTCGGCGGCGCAGGCGACGAACGCCTTGCCCCGGTGCGAGACCTCCATGACGGACATCCCCGAGCCCTGCCAGTCGGAGAGCTCGGCCTTGGCCTGTTCCAGGACCTCGAGCGGGATCATGGCGGGACCAGCGGAGAAGTTGTAGACGCGCATGGCGTCATTGTGGCATCGGATGCCGCCCGCTCTCAGATGGTGGCGCGAAGCGGGCGCCCTCGTCCGTCAGGCGGACGGCGCAGCGCCCACCTCCAGCCCGGTGCCGTCGGCGTTCACGTCGAACGTCACCGCGTCCCCGTCGTGCAGGTCGCCCGCGAGCAGCCGGCGCGCGAGGGTGTCCTCCAGGGTCGTCTGGATGAGCCGCTTGAGCGGGCGCGCCCCGTAGACCGGGTCGAAGCCCGTCGCCGCCAGCCAGGCGCGGCCCGCGTCCGTCACCTCGAGGGTGATCCGCCGATCGGCGAGCCGGGCTGCGACGCGCCGCAGCTGGATGCCGACGATGTGCGCGAGGTTCTCCTCGGTCAGCGGGTCGAACATCACGACGTCGTCCAGGCGGTTGAGGAACTCCGGCTTGAACGACTGCCGTACCACCCTCATCACCGAGTCGCGCTTGGCGTCGGCCGACAGCGACTGGTCGGCGAGGAAGTGCGAGCCGAGGTTCGACGTCATGATCAGGATCGTGTTGCGGAAGTCCACCGTGCGGCCCTGGCCGTCGGTGAGGCGTCCGTCGTCGAGCACCTGGAGCAGGACGTTGAAGACGTCCGGGTGTGCCTTCTCGACCTCGTCGAGCAGCACGACCGAGTACGGACGCCGGCGCACCGCCTCGGTGAGTTGGCCGCCCTCCTCGTAGCCGATGTAGCCCGGAGGCGCGCCGACCAGCCGCGAGACCGTGTGCTTCTCGCCGTACTCGCTCATGTCGATGCGCACCATCGCCCGCTCGTCGTCGAAGAGGAAGTCGGCCAGCGACTTCGCCAGCTCGGTCTTGCCGACGCCCGTCGGCCCCAGGAACAGGAACGAGCCCGTCGGCCGGTTGGGGTCGCTGATGCCCGCACGGCTGCGACGT
>CAZZGU010000171.1:0-5448 GCA_964653755.1 uncultured Nigerium sp.
TGGCAAAGGCCAAGTTCGAGCGGACCAAGCCGCACTGCAACATCGGCACCATCGGGCACATCGACCACGGCAAGACCACGCTCACCGCGGCGATTACGAAGGTGCTCCACGACAACTACCCCCAGCTCAACGCGATCTCGGCGTTCGATCAGATCGACAAGGCGCCCGAGGAGCGGCAGCGGGGCATCACGATCTCGATCGCGCACGTCGAGTACCAGACCGAGAAGCGTCACTACGCGCACGTCGACTGCCCCGGCCACGCTGACTACATCAAGAACATGATCACCGGCGCGGCCCAGATGGACGGTGCGATCCTCGTGGTCGCCGCCACCGACGGCCCGATGCCGCAGACCCGCGAGCACGTGTTGCTGGCCCGCCAGGTCGGCGTCCCCGCCATGGTCGTCGCCCTCAACAAGTGCGACATGGTTGACGACGAGGAGCTCATCGAGCTCGTCGAGATGGAGGTCCGCGAACTGCTCGACGAGCAGGAGTTCGACGGCGACGGCTGCCCCGTCGTCCGTGTGGCCGCCTTCCCCGCCATGAACGGCGATCCGAAGTGGAGCGAGTCCATCCTGGAGCTCATGGACGCGGTCGACGAGTACATCCCGCAGCCCGCGCGTGAAACCGATAAGCCGTTCCTCATGCCGATCGAGGACGTCTTCACGATCACCGGGCGCGGCACCGTCGTCACCGGTCGCATCGAACGCGGCATCGTCCGCACCGGCGAGCAGGTCGACATCATCGGGATCCGTCCTGCCAAGGTCACCAGCACCATCACCGGTGTCGAAATGTTCCGCAAGATCCTCGACGAGGGTCGCGCGGGCGAGAACGTCGGACTGCTGCTCCGCGGCACCAAGAAGGACGACGTCGAGCGTGGCATGGTCGTCTGCAAGCCCGGCTCGGTCACCCCGCACACCGACTTCGAGGCCAACGTCTACGTGCTGAACAAGGAGGAGGGCGGCCGCCACAAGCCGTTCTTCAGCAACTACAGCCCGCAGTTCTACTTCCGCACCACCGACGTGACCGGCGTCGTCCAGCTGCCCGAGGGTACGGACATGGTCATGCCTGGCGACAACACCCAAATGACGGTCCACCTGAACAAGTCGATCGCCATGGAAGAGGCGCTGAAGTTCGCCATCCGTGAGGGCGGCCGCACCGTGGGTGCCGGCAACGTGACCAAGATCCTCAAGTGATCCATTTCCGTCGCTGAGCGACGGGAGCCGAGGGGGGTCCACGCCGACCGTGTGGGCCCCCCTCATGCTTGCCTGACAGCTGACGATGCGGGGGTGGACATTGAAGATCAAACAGTGCAGGCTCAGACGTTCCGCTTCGGTGAAGCATTCCCGCGGATTCCCCTCTCAGGTAGGGAGCGTCAGTCAATGAACCTCAAGCCACTCAAGTCCGCTGGTTTGGTCTCTCTCATCATGGGCATCATCTTCCCCCTCACCGGTGCGCTGACATGGGGCGTGATCACGGCCCAGCTTTCGGCCGAGAAGATCACGGTCCCGGCGGACGCCTCCTTCCTCGCAGGGGCGCCGGTGCGAGGACCGTTCACCGCGCTGGCGCAGGCGGACACCATCAACCGTCACGCACTCAAGGCGTCCAACGGGCTGACCTACGCCGAGCTGGGCGCTGAGGCGACGAAGGCACGGAACGCGGGGGATACAACTCGGGCCGACGAGCTCACCCAACAGCGGACCACGGTCATGAACGGCTCTTTCCTTCGGGCTTCCTTGTTCACCTCCGTCCTGGCCTACGGCGTCAGTCTCTTCGCCGTCGGGGTTGGGGTGGTCCTCCTCGTGTGCGGCTGGGCATTCATGCGCGTTGCGCGTGCCGCGTCGACGCGAGCCTGATGTGCCCTCTTGGGTATCACGCCTGGCATCGGCCGGTCGCCGCGCCACTTGAGGAAGGGTCCGCCAGCTGCAACCGTGGCGGCTGTCCTCACGCGTGGCGTTCAGGTGGGCGTTTGTCCTTGCCCGGCGCAGGCGTCCCCAACCGGCGCATGTGAGTGCACGCCCGCCTGCCGCGGACCGCGCACCCACCACAGGGACTCTCCCAACCGACGCCACGGCTCAACCCCAACCGACGCCACGGCTCAACCAACACCTCAGCGGTGACCGTCCGCCCCGGGACATTGGCGCACTCGGCAACGGAACAGTGGCGCCCAGCGAGCGCGGCATCCACCTCTGGCACGGTCGGCGATCGGGTCGCCTCGGGGAGTGCCCTAGGCTGTGACGACCATGACTGAAGCATCCCTTGCACCTGCCCGCCTCCGGATCGCGCCCTCACCCACGGGCGACCCCCATGTCGGCACGGCCTACATGTCCCTGTTCAATCTCGCGTACGCGCGCAAGACGGGCGGGCAGTTCGTCCTGAGGATCGAGGACACGGACCGGACTCGCTACGTGGCGGATTCGGAACGGCAGATCTTCGAGACCTTGCGCTGGCTGGGGCTGGGGTGGGACGAAGGCCCCGACGTGGGCGGGCCGTTTGCGCCCTACCGCCAGTCGGAGCGTCTCGGCACCTATCGGCCCTTCGTCGACCGGCTCATCGCCACGGGGCACGCCTACCTTTGCTGGTGCAGTCCCGAACGGCTTGCCGCCATGCGGGAGGAGCAACAGCGCAGCAAGGCCCCGGTGGTCGGCTACGACCGGCGGTGCCACGGTCTGACGCGTGACGAACGCGCGCAGTTGCCCGGCTTTTCCGAGACGCCAGTCGTCCGGATGCTGATCCCCGACGACGTCGAACTCGGTTTCCACGACCTCATCCGCGGCTGGGTGAACGCGCCGCGTCCGGACGACCAGGTCATCCTCAAAGCGGACGGCTTCCCCACGTACCACCTCGCCGTGGTCGTCGACGACCATCTGATGAACATCACCCACGTCGTCCGGGGGGAGGAATGGATCAGCTCGACCCCCAAGCACGTTCTGCTCAACCAGTGGCTTGGTTTTGAGGCGCCGGCGTACGTGCACATGCCGCTTCTGCGCAATCCTGACCGCAGCAAGATCTCGAAGCGCAATAACCCCGCCGCCCGACTCCTCTGGTTCCGAGAGCAGGGCTACCTGCCCGAAGCCCTGCGCAACTTCCTGCAGCTACTCGGCTACCCTCCGCCCAGCGAAGACACCGAGGTGTCGACGTTCGAGGAGTTCGTGGCTGCCTTCGACTGGACGAAGGTGAGCACAGTCGGCCCGATCTTCGACCTCGCCAAGCTCAACTGGCTGAACGGGCACTACATTCGCTCGCTCACCGCCGAGCAGCTCGCGACCCGGATCGTCGAGCACCTCACGTTCGTCGGTGAGTGGCCCACCGTGCCCGACCCCGGGCGCCTGGCGAAACTCCGGGCGGCCACTCCCTTGGTCCAGGAGCGGCTGGGGCTGTTGAGCGACGCCCCGGGCCTCATGGATTACCTCTTCGCGGCGGACGACCAGATCCGGGTCGCCGACGACGCCCGTGGCCAGCTCACGGGCGATGCTCCTGCGATCCTCGACGCCGCGCGGGAGGCGCTCGCGGGCCTGGAGGACTTCACGGCGGCCTCCGTCGAAGCGGTCCTGCGGGCCGCACTCGTGGACGGGCTGGGCATCAAGCCCCGCTTCGCGTTCGCGCCCCTGCGGGTGGCGCTCACGGGGCGGCGGGTCTCGCTGCCCCTGTTCGAGTCGATGGAGATCCTGGGGCGGCGGTCCGTGCTCGCACGGTTCGATGCCCTACGCCCGGAGTTGTGAGAAGGCGCCTGGCGCGCGGTCGTCTCGAGGTCCCATCTTCCGTCGCCTGCGATGCCTGCTGTGCACTCGGCCGGGGCCCCGGACTGGGGCTCCTACGCGTGGGTGGGCCGGTCGTTTCAGAGGACCACGTTCCGCACTGACGTCGACGTCGCGGCGGCCAGGAGGGCTGCATAGTTGGGCCAGAAGCTGATCTCGCTGCCCACCTCCACCTCCGGCGCATCCTCGACGTCGACGACCACGTGGTCGGAGTTGCCGCCCAGGACGAGCATGCGGTGGTCCTCGACATAGAGGCCTTCCACGACGGCGTCCTGGCGCCCGAGCGCCACGATTGCACGGCGGCGGACACCCCGATCGACGAACTCCGTGAAGTGCCCGAACGCGTTCTGCCCGCGTTGCCCGGGCTCGAAGTCGGGGACCGACGGCTTGGATTCGACCTCGATGACCTCACCGACGATGCGCATCGCGTCCTGGCGGGTCCCCTGGCTGGGCTTCCGGTCGAGGGGGTTGCGGCCCAGGATGATCGACTCGCCCATGCGGAACTCGTTGATCTCCCGTGGCATCTTGCCTGCGGCCAAGAGGTCCAGGGCGGACGAGTTGCCGCCGGAGATGACGTCGAGAGGCAGCCCCGAGGCGGCGCTCGCCTCGTCTCTGGCCCGGACGAGACGGGCCATGTTGGCGACGGTGGGGGCCACGCCCCCGTAGCAGGCGAGGTTGGTCCCAATGCCGATGACGTCCAGATGAGGGAACTTCGCGACCTCGGTGACGACGGCGGTCAGTTTGTCCGGCCACACCCCCTCGCGCAGGTCACCCAGATCGACCATCACGATCACCTTGTGCCGACGACCCTGCTCGCCCGCCTCCCTGGAGAGAAGCCTCATGGTCTTCACGCTGGAGTTGAGGGACACGTCGGTCACCGCCACGGTCTTGGCGATTGTGGTGGGACCGGGGAAGCGGAGAAGCATCAGTGGTATGCCGGGCCGACGCTTGCGCACCTTCACCAGGTTCTCCAGACGGGAATCGGCGTAGCCGATGCAACCTCCCCGCATGAGGGCGTCCACGACGGCAGGATGAGCGCGGGTCACCTTCCCCACGCCCCACAACGTCGCCCCGTGGGCGCGGATCAGGTCGCTGATCGTACGGGCGTTGGCCTCGATGATCTTCTCGTGGATCTCCAGTCGCGGCAGGGGATTAACGGGTCCTTCACCTTCGAGGGCCTGCTCGAGGGCTCCCAGCTGGGGGAGGCGACTGGCTGTCATGGTCATGCGTGGTCACTTCCGTGGTCCGGCGGTGTCAGGGGGTGCGGTACGGCGTCCGGCACGACGGCCAGCGCCCAGCGGCGGAACGTCTCGCGGACCTCGTCCGGGTAGGACTGGGCGAGCGTGCCGAGCGCGGAGAAGAGGTAGTTCGCGTCGATGAGCACGTGTGCCGTGGGCTCGGGGAGGAGGTAGGCCCCGGGACCTGTGCAGATCCGCCTGAGAGTCGCCTCGCCCCCCGGGACGCGCGTCAGAGCGCCGCCGGTGGCGACGACCCACCGGACCGCGCTCAGGTCCTTGCCGCGGACCACCTGCTTCTTGCCCGAGGGACCGAAGATGTCCGTGACGCACCCGACATGGCACCGGACGCCGATCTCGACGACCTTCTCGCGCAGCCACGTGGTCATGGCGCGACCCTACTCGGTGGCGAAAAACGCCTCGATCGCGTCGACCCGGGCCTCCCACTCCGGATCGCC
>CAZZGU010000172.1:0-5432 GCA_964653755.1 uncultured Nigerium sp.
GACGGTGCCGACACCGCCACTGACGGCGGCGCCGCCGATGAAGACGGCCGCGATCGCGTCGAGTTCCCAGTTGAGGCCGTCGAACGGGCCCGAGGCGGTGGAACGCCCGACGAACATCATGCCGGCGAGCGCCGCCAGGAAGGACATGTTGAGCATGACCAGGAAGTAGACCCGCTTGCTCTTCACGCCGGACAACTCGGCGGCGTGCCGGTTGCCGCCGATGGCGTACACGTGGCGCCCGATGACGGTCCGCTCGCTGATGAAGGTGTAGACGATGACCAGCACGACGAGGATGAGGCCGGGGATCGGGATGGAGGTGCCGGGGCGTCCGGTGGCGTACAGGTAGGTGAGGTAGCCGATGACGACCGCCAGCCCGACGATGCGGGTGACCGTGACCCACATGGGGGGAAGCTCTGCGTTGATCTTGGCGAGCTTGGCGCGGCTGCGGAGCTGGCCCCAGGCGAGGGCCGCGATCGCCAGGATGCCCAGCACGAGGGTCGGGTTGTTGAAGCCCGTGTCAGGACCGATCTCGGGGAGGTAACCGCCGCCGATGAACTGGAACTCCCTGGGGACGGGGACGGTGTTGGACTTGCCGATGAACTGGTTCATGCCCCGGAACAGCAGCATGCCGGCAAGGGTCACGATGAACCCCGGGATGCCGACGTACGCCATCCAGAAGCCGTCCCAGGCACCGATGACGATGCCGACCAGCATGCCGAGCAGCATGCCCGCCCACCACGGGATGCCGAAGTCGCGCATGGCGATCGCCACGACGATGCCGACGACGGCGGCGACGGATCCGACCGACAGGTCGATGTGGCCGGCGATGATCACCAGGACCATGCCGATCGAGAGGATCAGGATGTAGGAGTTGCCGTTGAGCAGGTTCATCATGTTGGTCGGCGTCAGGACCAGGCCGTTGGTGATGATCTGGAAGAACGCGATCATGACCACGAGGGTGGCCAGCATGCCGAACTGCCGGAGGTCTCCTCCGAACAGCTTCCTCAGTGCATTCATTGTGGGGGAATCCTTCTCGGTCTCTAGGCGACGGCGGTCGCGGTGCTGGTCGTGGTGGTGGTCATGAGGCGCATCAGGGATTCCTGCGTCGCCTCCTCCGCGTCCTGGACGCCGGTGATGACGCCCTGACTCACGGTGTAGATGCGGTCGGAGAGGCCGAGCAGTTCGGGCAGTTCCGAGGAGATGAGCATGACGGCCTTGCCCTGGTCGGCCAGCGCGTTGATCAGCTGGTAGATCTCGAACTTGGCGCCGACGTCGATGCCGCGCGTGGGTTCGTCGAGGATCAACAGCTCGGGCTCCGTGAACAGCCACTTGGCGAGCACGACCTTCTGCTGGTTCCCGCCCGACAGCGTCACGACCCCGGTGTTGACGCTCGGCGTCTTGATGCGGAGATCCTTGCGGTATTCCTCGGCGGCCGCGAACTCGGCGTTCCGGTCGACGACGCCCCGGGGCGAGATCTTGCTCAGCTCCGCGGCGGTGATGGTGGTCTTGATGTCGTCCAGCAGGTTGAGACCCAGAGCCTTGCGGTCCTCCGTCACGTAGGCCAGACCGACATCGATCGCGTCGCCGACGGTCTTGGGGGCGATCTCCTTGCCGTGCAGCTTGATGGTGCCGGCCTCCCAGATGCCGTAGGAACGGCCGAAGATCGAGCGGGCCAGTTCGGTGCGACCGGCGCCCATCAGCCCGGCGAAACCGACGATCTCGCCGGCGCGGATGAAGAAGGTGGAGCCCTTGCACACCAGCCGCTCGCTGACGACGGGGTGGCGGACCGTCCAGCCCTCCACCTCCAACAGGACCTCGCCCGCATGGGTCGTGTGGTCGGGGTAGCGGGAGCTGAGCTCGCGGCCGACCATCCCCCGGATGATGCGGTCCTCGTCGACGGTCTCGCCTTCGGGCACATCGATCGTCTCGACGCTCCGCCCGTCCCGGATGATCGTGATCGAGTCGGAAACCGCGGCGACCTCGTTGAGCTTGTGGGAGATCATGATGCAGGTGATCCCCTTCGTGCGGAGTTCCTCCATCAGGCCGAGCAGGTGCGCGGAGTCGTTCTCGTTCAGGGCGGCGGTCGGCTCGTCGAGGATGAGGAGACGGACGTCCTTGTTCAGCGCCTTGGCGATCTCGACCAACTGCTGCTTGCCGACACCGATGTTGCGGATGATCTCGTCCGGGTCCGCCTCGAGGCCCACGTGCTCCATGAGCTCCTGCGTCTTCTGGCGGGCCGCGACCCAATCGATGGCTCCACGCCGGGTCGTCTCGTTGCCGAGGAACATGTTCTCGGTGATGGAGAGGGTCGGAATCAACGCCAGTTCCTGGTGGATGATCACGATGCCGGCGTGTTCGCTCGAGCGGATGTCCCTGAACTGGCACAACTCGCCGTCGTAGTAGATCTCCCCGCCGTACGTCCCGTAGGGGTGGAGGCCGGAGAGCACTTTCATCAGGGTGGACTTCCCCGCCCCGTTCTCGCCACAGATCGCGTGGATTTCCCCTTCGCGGACGCGCAGCGTCACGCCGTCGAGGGCTTTCACCCCGGGGAACTCCTTGGTGATGTGGCGCATCTCAAGGATGTATTTGTCGCTCACATGGACTCCTTCGAATGTCCGCTTCATGGCCGGAGGAGCTGGCTCCCCCCGGAGCTACGGGCCTGTCCTCCGCGATCCGCCTCCGGCACGACGACGTCCCGGGCTTGTGTCGCTCAAAAAGATCGCACACGGGGGAGTTGTCGTCAAGCCTTGACGGCATGCGTCTGGTTTCGGTCCGATAAAGTTCAGCGCGCGAACGCGCCCGGTTGCCGTTGGGTTGCCTGCCGACCCCACATCGCCAGCGAGATGGCGCCGTACACGTGCACCAACGGCCCGAAGCCCGCGGTGACGATGCGCAGGTCCGTCACGGCGCTGGGCATGCCGTACAACTGCACGCTGTCGCGGAGCGGACCGATGAGGATCTCCCCGGCCGCCGCCAGGTCGCCCCCGACGACGAGCAACTCGGGGTTGAGCAGGTTGCACAGGTTCGCGACGGCCACTCCCACCTCGCGTCCCGTGTCCCCGAGCGCGCGGACGCAGGCCGGATCCCCCGCGAGCGCGGCCTCGATGAGAGTGGCGGCGCTGTTGATGTGGGGGCGGGTCCGTCCCAGCAGGGCGAGGATGTGGCCCACGTTCGCGACGGTTTCGAGGCACCCGCGGTTTCCGCAGCGACAGAATTCCCCGTTCTCGGCCACGATCGTGTGGCCGATCTCACCGCCGACGCCGGTGGCCCCGCGGAAAAGGGCGCCCCCCAGGATCAGGCCGGCTCCGATGCCGTGACCCAGCTTCAGGTAGACGAGGTTCTCCGCATCGCGCCCCGCCCCCCAGCGCTGCTCGGCCAGCGCGCCGGCGTTCGCGTCGTTGTCGACGTGGAAGGGGATGCCGAAAGCCTCCCCCGCCGACCGGCTCAGATCGACCCCCGCCCAGCCCGGGATGACCGAACGGGACCAGATGACCCGGCCGTCGAGGCCCACCGGCGCCGGGATGCAGAGCCCGCCGGTCAGGAGGGCGCCGTGGGGGAGGCCAGCCTCGTCCAGCAGCCCATCGGCCATCTGGCGCGCGATCGCCAGGGTCTCGCGCGCGTCGTGGGGGGCGACCAGAGCGAGCGTCTGCGTTCCCACGAGGTCGTGCGCGAGAGTGGCCAGCGCCACGGTCACGTGCCTCTGGCCGATGTCGACGCCGACCAGGACGCGGCCTTCGAGCGCCAGCTCCACGAGGCGTCCGCGTCGTCCGCCGTGCTCCTCCTCGACACGGACGACCCCGGCCTCCGCGAGATCCCGGACGATCCCCGACACCGTGGAAGGCGCGAGGGCGGTGCGCCGGGCCAGTTCTGCCTGGGTGGTGGCCCCCGAGCGCAGCGCGTCCACCACGCGGCTTTCGTTCGCCTGACGCAGGGAGGTCTGCGAACCCGGTCCCGGCTCGTCGGGTCTGGCGTCCACTGTCATCGACATGTAGCGAATACAAGCACGTATCACACCGTTTGTGAACGGTGCTCGTTGATTTCGTCAGCAGTCAGAACAAAGACCGTACAACTCGAGTTCGTGGCCCACCTCGCGGAATCCCTGCTCGCGGGCGACCGCGAGGACGCGCTCTTCGAGGTCGCCGAACTGGACCTCGACGGTGCGGCCGCAGCGTCGGCAGATGAGGTGATGGTGATGGTGGGTGGACTGGCCGCAGTGGCGGTAGGCGGCTTGCCCGTCGGGAAGCCGGACGACGTCCGCCTCACCGGTCTCTGCCATCGCCTGGAGGTTGCGATAAACGGTCGCCAGGCCGACCTGCTCGCCCCGTCTCCGCAACAGTTCGTGGACCTCCTGCGCGGTGCGGAACTCCTCGCAGCCGGAGAGCACCGAAGCTACCGCCGTCCGTTGCCGGGTCCGGCGGTGAGGGGCCGGGCGTGACGCCATCATGGTCCTCTCCGAGGGGGTCTTCGCGAGCAGGATACCCCGCCGGTAGAGTGCCTCCGTGCTCGCCTTCAACCGCTTCCGCGTGCCCGAAGCCGGCGTCGCGTCCTTCCGTGAGCGGGCCGAGACTGCCGTCGGTTTCTTCCGATCAAGACCCGGCTGTCTCGACGCGCAGGTCGTCCGCAACCTCGACGAACCCGATCTGTGGGCGATCGTGAGCCGCTGGGAGAATGTGGGGGCCTACCGGCGGTCGTTCAACGGCTACGAGGCCAAGTTCGTCCTCGTCTCCCTTCTCTCGGAGGCACTCGACGAGCCCGGCGCGTTCGGCGATCCGGAGGACGTGGGGGAGAACGTCCCCCGTTCAGGCTAGGCTGGGCGGCTGCGTGGGATGCCAGCCGGGCACCCCAGATCCAGGAGGCACCGAACTGTGGCCAGCAAGCTCGACAACGTCATCAGCCTGACCAAGCGACGCGGGTTCGTCTACCCGTGCGGCGAGATCTACGGCGGCACGAGGGCCGCCTGGGACTATGGCCCCTACGGTGTCGAACTCAAGGAGAACATCAAGCGCCAGTGGTGGCGGTCGGTCGTCCAGAACCGCGCGGACGTCGTCGGGCTCGACTCGTCGATCATCCTGCCCAAGCAGGTCTGGATCGCGTCGGGGCACGTGGGGGTGTTCTCCGACCCGCTGACCGAGTGCCTTTCCTGCCACAAGCGGTTCCGCTCCGACCAGCTTGAGGAGACGTTCGAGTTCCGGAAGGGCCGCAAGCCGGCCGGCCTGGAGGAGATCAACTGCCCCGAGTGCGGCACCCTGGGTCGTTTCACGGAGCCGCGCGATTTCAACATGATGCTCAAGACACACCTCGGCGTCATCGAGGACGAGTCCGGCCTGCACTACCTTCGCCCGGAGACGGCTCAGGGCATCTTCGTCAACTTTGCGAACGTCCAGCAGACCGCGCGCATGAAGGTGCCGTTCGGGATCGGCCAGGTCGGCAAG
>CAZZGU010000173.1:0-742 GCA_964653755.1 uncultured Nigerium sp.
GCTCATGTCGAGGGTGATGAGGGCGTTCTCGTCCCCGAAAAGGAACTCGGTGAGCGCCTTCGTCAGCTCCGTCTTGCCGACGCCGGAAGGCCCGGCGAAGATGAACGAGCCCGACGGACGCTTCGGGTCCTTCAACCCGGCCCGGGTCCGGCGGATCGAGCGCGACAAGGCCTTCACCGCGTCCGCCTGGCCGATGTAACGCTTCCCGATCTCGTCCTCCATGTGGAGCAGCCGGCTCGACTCCTCCTCGGTGAGTTTGAACACGGGGATGCCCGTCGCGGAGGAGAGGACCTCGGCAATCTCCTCCTCGCCCACCTCGGCCGGGATCGCCTGGTCGCCCTTCTTCCACTGCTCCTCGCGCGCGGCGCGCTGCTGCAGCAGCTTCTTCTCGTCGTCACGGAGTCCGGCGGCGCGCTCGAAGTCCTGCGCGTCGATCGCCGCCTCCTTCTGGAGGCGGACGGCTGCGATCCGCTCATCGAACTCGCGCAGGTCCGGCGGCGCCGTCATCCGGCGAATGCGCAGGCGGGCGCCTGCCTCGTCGATCAGGTCGATGGCCTTGTCGGGCAGGAAGCGGTCCTGAATGTAGCGGTCCGCCATCTGCGCGGCAGCCGTCAGGGCGCTGTCCGTGATGGTGATGCGGTGGTGAGCCTCGTACCGGTCCCGCAGCCCGCGCAGGATGTCGATGGTGAGCGCGATCGACGGCTCCGACACCTGGATGGGCTGGAAGCGCCGCTCCAGGGCG
>CAZZGU010000173.1:752-5423 GCA_964653755.1 uncultured Nigerium sp.
GTGCTTGCGGTACTCGTCGAGGGTGGTCGCCCCGATCGTCTGCAGTTCACCGCGGGCCAGCATGGGCTTGAGGATGGACGCCGCGTCGATGGCGCCCTCGGCGGCGCCAGCACCCACGAGGGTGTGGATCTCGTCGATGAACAGGATCACGTCGCCGCGCGTCTTGATCTCCTTGAGGACCTTCTTCAGCCGCTCCTCGAAGTCACCGCGATACCGCGAGCCTGCCACCAGGGCCCCGAGGTCCAGGGTGTAGATCTGCTTGTCGCGCAGGGTTTCGGGGACGTCGCCACGGACGATCTGCTGCGCCAGTCCCTCGACACAGGCGGACTTGCCCACGCCCGGCTCGCCGATCAGCACCGGGTTGTTCTTGGTGCGCCGCGACAGCACGGTCATCACCCGCTCGATCTCCTTCTCGCGGCCGATGACCGGATCGAGCTTGTTCTCCCGGGCGGCCTGTGTCAGGTTGCGGCCGAACTGGTCGAGGATCGTCTGGTTGCCCTGCTGCGGCGGCGCCTCGGGGGCACCTGCCGTGGACGGCTTTTCGCTGCCCTGGAAGCCGCTGAGCAGCTGCAGCACCTGGTTGCGGACCCGGTTCAGGTCTGCGCCGAGCTTGATCAGAACCTGGGCCGCGACGCCCTCCCCCTCCCGGATGAGCCCGAGCAGAATGTGCTCGGTCCCGATGTAGGGGTGGTTGAGCTGCAGCGCCTCGCGCATCGAGAGCTCGAGGACCTTCTTCGCACGCGGGGTGAACGGGATGTGCCCGGTCGGAGCCTGCTGACCCTGGCCGATGATCTCCTCGACCTGTTCGCGGACGGACTCCAGCGACATGCCGAGGGACTCCAGCGCCTTCGCAGCCACGCCCTCGCCCTCGTGGATGAGACCCAGGAGGAGGTGCTCGGTCCCGATGTAGTTGTGGTTCAGCATGCGCGCTTCGTCCTGGGCCAGCACGATGACCCGACGCGCCCGGTCAGTAAACCGATCGAACATGGCTTCTCCTTCACCCCAGCATCACGCTGGATCGTCCACGCGGTCAGCGCGAACACGTTCAGTCTAGTCAACCGCCCCGGCGACCCAGGTGTTCCCTTGTTCGCCTGCGGCGCAATCGACCCGTCGAGGGAACGCACGAGGGGACCGCCGCGTCCGCGACGATCCCCTCAAGGGTGTGCCAGAGGCGGCGATCAGCGATTCGCCGCCTCGTAGGCCTGCCTCACGTCAGCCGGGATTCGTCCCCGCTCGGAGACCGGCATTCCCTGCTCCTTGGCCCACACACGGACGTCGGTGGCCGTACCGCTCGCGGCACTCCGGCTGCGTGCCGGTCGGGCGACCTTGGTGCCCGAGGAGACCCGGTGCGCCTTCGCGACAAACGGCGCCAGTGATTCGCGGAGCCGATTCTCGTTGTCTGCGGCCAGGTCGATCTCGTAGGTGATTCCGTCGAGTCCGAAGGTGACCCGTGTCGCGGGCTCCGTCTCGTCGAGGTCGTCGGACCTGACAATGATCTCGCGTACTGCCATGTGGCTCCTCCATGAAATGAGCTTCGCCCGATTTGTGGGCCTTGCTCCCCCCACCGTCGGGACGAACCCGGCGATAGTTCATTTATAGCAAATACCCGCCGAGAATCGAAACCCCCCGTGGATTCACTTTCGTCCGGACATCGAATCCCGATTGCCCGGCAATACCGGGTGCGGACGCCGGCGTCCGGGACGCAAATCGCCCCCGGACCCAAGGGAGGACCGGGGGCGAGCGTGCAGGGAATCAGTTCGCGTGGCGGCGCAGCATGTCGTCGACAAACGGGAGCGCCAACCGCTGGAGGTCGACCACCGTGGACGCGTCGCCACTGCGGTCAAGGCCCTCGGTGCGGGTGGCCCGGCGACGCGGCAAGGTGACGATGTCGGCGCCCGCCTCACCGCGGAGGTCCGCAACCTCGCGGCGCAATTCGGTGTTCTCCTTGCGAAGCACACCGTTCTCCTCGCGCAGCTGAGAGACCTCGCCCTGAAGCTCGGTCGCCTCGGTGCGGGTCGTGGCGAGGTCGGTGCGAAGCTTCTGGTTGCGCCGGTCAAGCACATCCAGAACCTGCGTGTGTTCAACATGCAGATCGTGGAGCTTGGCCCCGAAGGCACGCTGGTCGGCGGCGCTCTCCTCCGCTGCCTTCACCCGAAAGGCCGCGTGTTCACGCCAGGCCGCGAAGACGGCGACGAATCCCATGGCCACCGCGACCACGACTCCCGCCACCGGGAGCCACGGGCTGAGCATTCCACCGAAGGCCAAAGCCCCCGCGACGACGGTTCCCACGATGAGGACGGTCCTGGAGAGGGAGCGCCACGACGACTTCGCGACCTTGCGAGGAGCTGCGGAAACGTTCACGGGGTCAGGTTACCCCTTCGCCTGCTCCCCCCTCGCGTCCTGAGGGGGTGTCGTTGTCCGTGTCGTCGTTCCCGTCAGGCGGAATGCGGCAGGCGCGCTCCAGGAACCACCCCGCAAGGCCCCATCCCAGACACGCTGCGACCGCGATCCCGGCGTGCAGGACCCTGCTCTGGGCGAGCGGGGCTGGCCAGCCCGCGGCGGCGACGACGGCCATGACGAGGTAGGCGGATCCCAGCCCTGCGCCCCCGAGGACGGACGTCTTGCCGAGCAACAGCCGGTTCACCGCCGTGCGGGGCTCCATCGGCTCGCGCCTGACCTGGATCGCCCGGTGGGTCCGGAGCGCCAACACGGCGATTCCCGCGGCAAGCAGCACCACCGAGAGCCAGGCCACGGCCCCCAAGACGGGCAGGGACTGCCCGGCCCGCTGCAGGGTGCCGAGGAAGAGCCAGGTCATCCCTCCGCCGGCCATCGCCGCGACGGCGACCTGGGTGCCGGTGGTCGCCTCGATGGTCGGACGCGCCGGCCCGGTCACGCAGGCTCGATCCGAGCGTCGGGCAGCAGGGTTACCCCGGTCTCGACAAGACCGTCGGACGTGGCTGGCTCGACCGACGTCGATTGAGCCTGTCGTAACCCGGCCACAAGGTCGGCGACGCGGCCGCGTCCGGGGAGGACGGCGTCCGGGTCAGCCTCGAGCCAGGGCACCAGGACGAACGCCCGCTCATGTGCGCGTGGGTGGGGAAGCGTCAGGTCGGGGGTGTCGAGTTCGAGATCGCCGACCACGATGAGGTCGATGTCGAGGGTGCGCGGTCCCCAGCGTTCCAGCCGGACGCGTCCCAGGGCCCGCTCGATCTCCTGGGCCCGCGCCAGCAGCGTCCGGGCGGGCAGATCCGATTCGCCGATGACCACCGCGTTGAGGTAGTCGGGCTGCTCGGGGCCTCCGACCGGCGCGGTCCGGTACACCGCTGACACGCGGGTCACCCGCAAGCCCGGGAGGTCGGCGAGCATCTGGACCGCCCGCCGCAGCAGTCCGAGGCTGTCCCCCTGGTTGGAGCCCAGCGCACACACCACACGGCGGACGCCGGCGTCCGGGCCGTCGCTCACGTGCCGGCCCTCCTCCGCGTGACGGACACGGCCACCCCGGCAACGGCCACCGGAAGGGGGGCCTGAGGCTTGTGGACGGTGACCCGGACGGATTCAACCGCGGAGTGGGCCAGGCAGGTGGCCGCGACCCGCTCGGCGAGCGACTCGATGAGGTCCACCGGCTCCCCCGCAATGTCGGCGGCGATCCCGGCGGCCACGAGCCCGTAGTCGACCGTGGTGGCGACGTCGTCAGAGTCGGGGCGCACCACCTCGAGCACCGCGTCGACGACGAAGACCTGCCCGTCGCGCCGCTCGAACGCGTGGACGCCGTGGTACCCCGTCCCGCTGACCCCGGTGAGCTCGATCGTGTAGCGCGCCATCACCCCTCCAGCCCTGGCTGACCCACTCCTGGCTGACCCACTCGTGACAGGCCCTGGCCTGACAAGCGCTGGGCCACCCTGATCGCGTCGGAATGCTTGCGGACGGCGTGCGTCCGGACGGCCCACGCCCGGCCGGCGAAGAGCGCAGTGAGCGCCGCCGTCGCGTCGTCGCGGCCGACGGGCGGTCGAGGGACGCCGCCCTCGGCCAGCAGGGCCCCCAGGAAGGCCTTCCGGGAGGCCGCCAGCAGCAGGGGCTGCCCCAGGGCCTCGAAGGCGTCCCAGCGCCGCAGGATGTCCCAGTTGTGCTCGCCCGTCTTGGCGAACCCGAGCCCGGGATCGAGGACAAGCCGGTCGGGCGCGACCCCCGCGGCCAGCGCCTCGTCGCGGCGCTCGGCCAGCTCCGCGACGACGTCGGCCACGACATCGCGGTAGTCGGCCCGCTGCTGCATGTCCCGGGAATGTCCCCGCCAGTGCATGCTGACGTACCCGGCGCCTGCCGCGGCGACCGTCGACAGCATGGCGGGGTCGGCGAGGCCACCCGAGACGTCGTTCACCCAGGCGGCTCCGGCCCGCAGCGCGGCCTCGGCGACTGCCGCCCGCGTGGTGTCCACCGAGACGACGACGCCCGCGTCCGCCAGGGCTTCGACCACCGGCAGCACGCGCGCCAACTCCGCCGCGGCGGACACCCGGTCGGATCCCGGACGGGTCGATTCACCGCCCACGTCCAGCAGGTCGGCGCCCTGCGCCACCAGGTCGAGGCCGTGCGCGACGGCGGCGCCCGGGTCGAGCCAGAGGCCTCCGTCGGAGAACGAGTCGGCGGTGACGTTGAGGATGCCCATGACGAGCGTGC
>CAZZGU010000174.1:0-5417 GCA_964653755.1 uncultured Nigerium sp.
ACAACTCCGCGGGCGTCGACACCTCCGACCACGAGGTCAACATCAAGATCCTGCTTCAGCCCGCGGTGCGGTCGGGAGCCTTGACGTTGCCGCAGCGCAACGAGCTGCTGGCGTCCATGACCGACGAGGTGGCCCAGCTGGTCCTGGCCCACAACATCGACCAGAACCTGGCGCTGGCGAACTCGACCGTCCGCGCGGCTGAGGCGGCAGCGGCCCACGAGGCCTGGATGCGGGTTCTGGAGGAATCCGGCCACCTCGACCGGCGCATCGAGTCGATGCCGTCCACCGACGAGATGACGGCCCGAATCGGACACGGCAGGGGGCTGACCCGTCCCGAGATGGCCACCCTGCTCGCCTACACCAAGATCCGGCTCGATGAGCTGGTCCGCGACTCCGACCTGCCGGACGATCCCTACCTCGCCGACCGCCTCGTCACGTATTTCCCCAGAGCATTGCGCGAGGAGTACGCCGGGCCGATGCGGGGACACCGCCTGGCGCGGGAGATCATCACCACGGTGACGGTGAACCGGTTCGTCAACTCCCAGGGCATCAGCGCCTACCACCGCCTGTCCCAGGAGACGGGCGCCGACGTGGGCGCGATCGTGCGGGCGCAACTTGCCGCGCGCACGATCCTCTCGGTCGCCACCGACGAGATCGAGCTGGGCAGGATGAAGGTGGACGCGGCCACCGACACCGCCGTCCGAATCAATCTGCAGCGCATGGTCGAGCGCGTCACCCGGTGGCTTCTGCACAACCGGCGCAGCGGGATCGACATCCGCAAGGAAGCCACGGCCTTCACCGGCCCCGTCGCAGAGGTGAGGGCCCGCCTGTCGGAGCTGCTGACGCCCCTTCAGGAGTCGCGGCGCGTAGCCCGCGTCGACCAACTGGTGGCGGCCGGGGTCAATCCGGAGTTGGCTGAGCGGGCGACGATGGCCCGCTACGTGCACAACCTCATGCCCGTCGTCGAGACCTCGCAGCGGACAGGACGCGCGCTCATGCTGAGCGCCGACGTGTACTCCCGGCTCGCCCAGCAGCTCGGGCTCGACCAGGTCTCCGAGCGCGTCGCGGCCCTGCCGCAGACCACGCGCTGGGAGGCGATGGCGCGCTCGGCGCTGCGGGACGACCTCGCGGCCCTCCATGCCGACCTCACCGCAGCCGCCCTGGGTGCCGCACCCGAGGCGTCCGGGGCCGACGAGGTGATCGGTGCCTGGCTCGACGGCGTCCGGGGGGCTCGTGCGGAGACGGAACTGCTCGCGCAGATCACCGACGGGCCGGTCGATCTGGCCCGCATGTCGGTGGCACTCCGGACCGTCCGGTCCCTGTTGGGGTGATGGCAGACTGGCGAGGTGCGCATTGACCTCCACACCCACTCGACGGTCTCGGACGGGACCGACGCCCCGGCCGGGCTCGTCCGAAAGGCCGCCGAACAGGGTCTGGACGTCCTCGGACTCACCGACCACGACACCTTCGACGGGCTGAGCGAGGCGCACCGGGCTGCCTCGGCCGCCGGGGTGGAACTGCTCGCAGGCGTGGAAATCTCCACGCAGGTGAACGGACACTCGGTTCACCTGCTCGGCTACGGGTGCGACCCCGACGAGCCCGCCCTGCGGGACGAACTGGCGCGCATCAGGAGCGGGCGTGCCGGGCGGATTCCCGCGATGGTGGAGCGACTCAACGCGCTCGGCCTGCCGCTGACGGTCGAGGAGGTCGTGGCGTTCGCCGGGGCGTCCCCCTCCGTGGGTCGCCCCCACGTCGCGGACGCCCTGGTGGCGCGTGGCTACGTCGCGCACCGGAACGACGCCTTCGCTGTGTGGCTCCACGACGGCGGGCCCGCCTACGTGGAGCGGTACACCCCGCGTCTGGAGGACGCGATCGCGCTGGTCAGGGGTGCCGGCGGCGTTGCCGTCCTCGCGCACCCCTGGGCTCGGGGCGGCGCGGACGATCTCACCGAGCCCTTTCTGGAACTGCTCGTCGCCGAGCACGGTCTGGACGGGCTCGAGGTCGACCACCCCGACCACGAGCCGGAGAGCCGGGCGGCGCTGCGGACGGTGGCGCGTCGCCTTGGGCTCCTGCTCACCGGCTCGAGCGACCACCACGGGCTGGGCAAGACGCGCAACGATCTGGGCTGCGACACCACCGAGCCCGACGTGTACCGCGAGCTGGTCCGGCGTGTCGGCGAACGAGGCGGACGTCCCTGACCCCGGCGAGGGCGCTGGGGTAAGGTGACCGGCCGGGGCATCAGGAGGATCGGAGCGAGATGACGAGCGACGTGGTGGAGAACGGACCGGCCGACGCGGGGGAGTCCCTCGCGGAGGCCACCAGCGAGGCGTCCCTGCGGCGGACCGAGGCCCGCAGCCGCGAGATCGAGAGCGAGATCGCCGCGGATCCCGCGCGCTTCCGTGTCCTCACCGGCGACCGACCGACCGGGCACCTCCACATCGGGCACTACTTCGGGTCCCTGGCCAACCGCGTGCGTCTGCAGGACGCCGGCGTCACCGCCTTCGTCGTGATCGCCGACTACCAGGTCATCGCCGATCGCGACGCCACGGGTCCGATCCGGGAGCGGGTGTACTCGCTCGTGGCCGACTACCTCGCCGCCGGCATCGACCCGGCGCGGAGCACCATCTTCACCCACTCCTCGGTTCCGGCGCTCAACCAGCTCATGCTGCCGTTCCTCGCGCTGGTCACCGACTCCGAGCTCTACCGCAACCCCACGGTCAAAGCCGAGCACGAGGCAACGGGCGGACGCCCCATGTCGGGGCTGCTCCTGACCTATCCCGTTCACCAGGCGGCCGACATCCTCTTCTGTCGCGCCAACCTCGTCCCCGTGGGCAAGGACCAACTGCCCCACCTGGAGCAGACGCGCGTGATCGCGCGCCGGTTCGACGAGCGCTTCGGGCGGTCGCACCCGGACCGGCCGGTGTTCCCGCAGGCGGAGGCGCTGCTGTCGGAGGGCGGGGCCCTCATTCTCGGCATGGACGGCACCAAGATGAGCAAGTCGAAGGGGAACGTGATCGAGTTGAGGATGACCGCCGACGAGACCGCGCGGCTGATCCGGAAGGCCGTGACGGACTCCGAACGCCTCATCACCTACGACCCCATCAACCGACCCGAGGTCGCCAACCTGCTGACGTTGGCTGGGCTGTGCTCCGGCCGGAGCGCCGAGGAGGTCGCGGACGAAATCGGCAACGGCGGCGGGGGCGGCCTCAAGAAGCTTCTCACCGAGGCCCTCAACGACAAGTTCGCGGGCCACCGGGCACGCCGCGCGGAGTTCATGGCCGATCCCGGGTACCTCGAGAAGGTCCTCGCCGACGGCAACGCGCGCGCCAACGCGGTCGCGGAGGGAACGCTCGCCGACGTGCGTGCCGCCATGGGGACCACGTACTGATGGCGGACGTCCGCCCCACCGGCTGGGTGGTCAGCCCCCACGTCTGGCGGCGCGGCGCGATCGCCGGCCTGATCGTCCTCGCGTGCGTAGCCTGGGCTGCGTGGGCGCTGGCCGGACTGGTCGCGGCGCCGTCGGTTCCCTCGGCGTTCCTCGCCCTTCTGGCGGTGACCGCGGCCGCCCTTGCTGCGGTGCTCGGAGGCGAGACCGTGGGGACCGGGTTCGTCCGCCTCGGGCCCGAGGGCTACCGGCCGCCCCTGGGTGCCCACCGGTCGTGGTCCGACGTCCTCGCCCTGGGGGAGGGGCTCGTGCAGGGCCAACTGGTCCCCGTCGTCGCCGTGCGCGGCACGCCCGGCGGTTTCCCGGTCGCCGAGGACACCTTCACGGGCTTTCCGGAGGCCGACGCGCCGCTGCTGCTCGAGGCCCTGCGCGCGTGGGTGCCCTCGCCACCGGGGTTCGGCGCCGTCGCAGTACCCCCCTCGTGGTGGACGGTCGTCGATGCGGAAGCGGACCGGGTCCGCGAGGTGGTCCGCACGGCGTCCGGTCGTGAACCCGTGGTGGAGTCGCGGGAGGTGTACGGCTACCCGGGCCTGGAGAGCGCCCTGACGCTCAACTACGGGTCCAACGACGCCGGTGAGGTCGTCCAGGTCATCGTGCGAAGGTCCAGTGACCTCGCCCTCGTCGTCGACGGACGGCGCTACGTGCGGCAGAACCGCAGGCGGTCACCCGACCCGGCCGACCAGGTGGCCACATTGTTCGGTCCGCACGTCACCGAGCGGGTTCCCGCGGCGGACGGAGGCTTCGACCAGCTCCGCGTGGTGCCCGAGGGATCCCGACCGATCCTGTTCAACGCCGAGGAGCCTGACCACTACGTCTGAGCGGCGCTACTCGCCGCCGGCGGCCGTGGGATCGACGGGCGTCTCCCCGGTGGCTTCGCTGGCCGCGGAGCGTGCTCGACCCCCACGGCGGCGACGGCGGCGGGCGCGCCCCTCGCCATCGTCCTCGGGGGAGGCCGAGGCGCGCCCGGCGGGCTGGGCGGGCTGGGCGTGAGAGGGATCAGGCAGTTTCGCCGAGTCTGCGGGCGAGCCCTCGGCGTCGACGGGGCGGCCGTTGTGGAGCCGGCGTCGAGCGCGCTCGCGCGGAGGGCGCTCCGGCGTCCGCCGTTCGCGGGGTTTGCGGGGCTCCTCCTCACGGGGCCGCGGGTCGCGGAGCCGCCCCTTGGTGCCCTGGGGGATGCCGAGGTCGGCCAGCAGGTGGGGGGACGTCGAGTACGTCTCAGGGGGCTCGGGGAAGTCGAGCTCGAGGGTCTTGTTGATCACCTTCCAGCGCGTGACGTCCTGCCAGTCCACCAGTGTGACCGCGATGCCCTTGGCGCCGGCCCTGCCGGTGCGCCCGATGCGGTGCACGTAGGTCTTGTCGTCGTCGGGGCACTCGTAGTTCACGACGTGGGTGATGTCGGCGACGTCGATGCCGCGGGCGGCGACATCGGTGGCGACGAGCACCTTGACCCGGTCCTCGCGGAACTTGGCCAACGCCAACTCCCGCGCAGCCTGGGACAGGTCGCCGTGGATCGAGGTCGCCGCGAACCCGCGGTCGACGAGCTCGTCGGAGAGCCGCTGGGCGGCCCGCTTCGTGCGGGTGAAGATCATCACCTTGCCGGCGTGGTCGGCCTGGAGGAGCCGCCCGATGATCTCCGGCTTGTCGAGATCGTGGGCCTGGTAGACGAACTGGGTGGTGTCCGGCACGGTCGCCTTGGCGTCGTGAGCCTCCGCACGGATGTTGACCGGCTGACTCAGGTGGCTGCGGGCGAGCGACACGATCGCCGAGGGCATCGTCGCCGAGAACAGCATCGTCTGCCGGGACGCCGGCGTCCGGGCCACGAGGCGCTCCACGTCGGGCAGGAACCCCAGATCGAGCATCTCGTCCGCCTCGTCGAGCACGAGCACCTTCACGTGCGACAGGTCGAGGTTCCTGCGGTTCACGAGGTCGAGCAGGCGTCCGGGCGTACCGACGACCACGTCGATGCCCTCGG
>CAZZGU010000175.1:0-5416 GCA_964653755.1 uncultured Nigerium sp.
GTCCACCTGCGCGGCAGTGAGGGTCGGGCCCGACTCGTTGATCTTGGTGGTCGTGCCGTCGGGCTCCGTGATCGTGGTGTTGGTGCGGACCCGGTAAGGTCCGTCGACGGTCCGGGCCGAGGCACGGAGGCCGGTGGCCTCGACGAGTGGCACGAAGCCCTCATCAACGAAGGACAGCACGGGGACGACGGGGACGCCGGCATAAGAGATGCAGCGGGCGACGTTGATGCCCTTGCCTCCCGCCTCGACATTGACGGTGACCGCCCGGTGGACCTCGCCGCGGGCGAGCGGTTCGTCCAGTCCGATGGTCTTGTCCAGGCTCGGGTTCGCGGTGAACGTGACAATCATGCGACCACTACCTCCACTCCTTGCTCGATGAATTCGGCACGCACGGCATCGGTGATGCCGGCGTCTGTGATCAGCACGTCCACGTCGGAGAGCCTCGCGAACGAGTGCAACGATTCGGTGCCGATCTTGGAACTGTCGACCAGGGCCACCACGCGCCGCGCGGCCCTGATCATGGCGCGCTTGACCATCGCCTCGTCGAGGTCCGGGGTCGAGAACCCGTGCTGGGCGGACATGCCGTTCGCGCCGAGCAGGGTGAGGTCGACGCGCAGGCGCCCGATCGCGTCCGCTGCGTTGGCACCGACGACCGACTGCGTGATGCCGCGGACGCGCCCGCCCAGCATCAGCACATCGGCCGTGTCGCGCGCGGACAGCAGTGCCGCGATGGCGACGGAGTTGGTGACGAGCGTGGGTAGGCGGACGTCCTCGGGGAGGAGGGCGACGAGCTGTCCGGTCGTCGTGCCGGCGTCGATGATGACGCTGCCGTCCGCCGGGGGCAGGTAGGCCAGCGCGCACCGGGCGATGGCGGTCTTCTGGGGGACGTTGCGAGCCTCGCGTTCCACGAGGCCGAGCTCGGGGGCGAAGATGCCGCTCGCCCGCGGGACGGCGCCGCCATGGACGCGTTGAACGAGTCCGCGCTCGTCGAGGGCCTCAAGGTCACGCCGGATGGTCTCGGTGGTGACGCCGAAGCGGTCCGCGAGCTCGGCGACGGCGACGCGATCGTGATCGCGCACGAGGGACACGATCAGCCGCTGGCGCTCCTCCGCGTACATGCCCACCTCCTTGATGTTGATATACATTGTTTTACATCACTTCGTGTGGGTTCGCAACCCCTTGCGGAGCCTGACTCTGTGTGGGATTATGTGGCTATTCGACTGGAAGGGTGACCAACAACCATGAGCACAGCAGACCTCGTGACCGGAACCGGCGTCGTCCCGGGCATCGCCTACGCGCCCGCAGGTTGGGCACGGCGGCCACCCCAGGTTCCCGTCGACACGCGCATCATCCCGGAGGAGGAGCGTGACGCGGAGAAGGCTCGCTTCGCAGCGGCGGCGGAAACTGTGGCAACCCGGTTTGCGACGCGCGCGTCGGCGGCGACTGGCGCAGCCAGCGAGGTCCTCGCCGCGACCGCCGCACTGGCGAAGGACCGCGGGTGGATCCGCGCAGCCACCCGTCACATCAACTCGGGCAAGCCCGCCACCACAGCGACGACCGAGGCCATCGCCACCTTCATCGCCCAATTCGAGAAGCTCGGTGGCCTCATGGCCGAGCGCGCCACCGACCTCAAGGACATCCGAGACCGCGTGATCGCCGAGGTCCTCGGCCTGCCGGAGCCGGGCGTACCGCGTCCGGACAAGCCGATCATCCTGCTCGCGCCCGACCTCGCCCCCTCGGACACCGCGGGGCTCGACCCGAGCCTCATCCTCGGTCTGGTGACCGAGTTCGGCGGGCCCACCAGCCACACCGCGATCATCGCGCGGCAGTTGGGCATCCCGTGTGTGGTCGCCGTGCCCGGCCTGGCGCGCGTCGCTGACGGAACCCCGATTCTCGTCGATGGCACCACGGGCACTGTCCGGTGGGGGGTGCCCCGCACCGAGGCACGCGCACTCGTCGCCGAGGACGAGGAGCGGCGCGCCGCGATCCGCGCGTGGACGGGGCCGGCACGCCTTGCGTCCGGCCAGTACATGCAGCTGCTGGCGAACGTCCAGGACGGCGCGGGTGCGCGCACGGCGTCCGGATCGCCCGCGGAGGGCGTCGGCCTCTTCCGCACCGAGCTGTGCTTCCTGACGGCCCAGACCGAGCCGAGCGTGTCCGAGCAGGCGGCGATCTACCGGGAGGTGCTCGATGCGTTCCCGGGCCAGAAGGTGGTCATCCGCACACTGGATGCGGGCTCGGACAAGCCCGTTCCCTTCGCCGACCACGGGCACGAGGAGAACCCGGCGCTCGGCGTGCGCGGGGTGCGCCTGTCGTTTGCGCGGGAGGGACTGCTGGAGAACCAGCTGGACGGCATCGCCGAGGCGGTGGCCACCCAGGAGGGCGAGAAGTCGACGGCCTGGGTCATGGCCCCCATGATCGCGACCATCGACGAGGCGCGCCGGTTCGCCGCCGAGGTTCGGGCGCGCGGACTGTTCGCCGGTGTCATGGTCGAGGTGCCGTCGGTCGCCCTGCTGGCGGAGGCGTTCCTCGCCGAGGTCGACTTCCTGTCGATCGGCACCAACGACCTGACCCAGTACACGATGGCCGCCGACCGCATGTCGCCCGAGCTGGCGTACCTCACCGACCCGTGGCAGCCCGCGGTCCTGCGGCTCATCTCGTCGACCGCTGAAGCCGGCCAACACCTCGGCAAGCCCGTGGGAGTATGTGGCGAAGCCGCCGCCGACCCCGTGCTGGCGTGCGTGCTCGTCGGGCTCGGCGTCACGTCGTTGTCGATGGCCTCCGCAGCGATCCCGTCGGTAGGGGTCGCGCTGGGGAGGGTCACGCTCACCCAGTGTCGTGAGGCTGCCGAGATGGCGCTCGCGGCGACGACCGCCGCCGATGCGAAGAAGGCAGCCCTGGAGGCGCTCACCGAGGCGTGACGCGGCCTTCCCAGAGTGAAGCGCGGCGGTGACCGCGGGCACCCAGCGAACGCTTCCTCGCTCACCGGGCGAGGAAGCGTTCGCGCGCCAGGACGATCGCCAGCATCCTGCGCGCGACTTCGGCCGGGTTGTGATCCAGCATGGCCGCGCTGAACCTGACGATCTGCCAATCGTCCGCGGCGAGCAGGGAGTCCCGGTCACGGTCGTGCTCGAACGCTTTCCGGGTGCCGTGGTACTCGAAGCCGTCAACCTCAAAGCCGAGCTTCAGCTCTGGTAGCGCGAGGTCAAGCGCCGCGCGCATGTCCCCGAGATCGACCCAGTGATTCGTGGCGTAGCGGTGAGGCAACTTGAGCGACCGGAAGATCTGATGCAGCGCTCGCTCAGCCTCCGACCAGGGCTCGTCGCGGGAGTCGCGCAGGAGACGGCGGCGTTCGGCGTTGCCGCGTCGGTCGGGGGTCCGCTCAAGGGCGTTCCAGAGGGCGGGCAACGTGACGACCCGGGCACGCAGTGCCTCATCGATCACGCGGCCGCCGAGATCAGGGATGAGGTCGAGCACGGTGAGGGCAGGGTTCGAGAACCGGAGGCCGCCTCGCTCGAGGATCAACTCCGCCGGAATCGCACGACGGTGCCAGCGGAAGCCGGGCTGGGGCGCTGGGAACGAGCAGGGTCGCCAGGCGTCGATGACTCGAACCTCGAGACACGGCCACCACAGCAGTCGGGCGGCCGCTCGATGCGTGATCACTGCGTCGGGATCGGCGGCGAGCACCGCAGCGGCACGAACCGAGACTTCGTTCGCGTGGCCGGGCGGACAGTAGACCCCCGGAAGGACCCGAACGAGCTCTCCCTTGGCTTGGGCACGCGCAGCAGCTCTCTGTAACGAGAGATCACACCCCAGCACAGAGCAAATCGGTGACATTGACAGGGCCTCTGCGATGTTGCGGTTCATACCCCCGCATTAGGCGCCACGACGCCGAACGCGTCAGGGAGTCGTGAGCTGTGGATGATGTCGCTCAACCCACACTGGACGGCGAATCGGACCCGAAATGGCCCGAAAACGGCGTCGAGTGTGGGTTGAGCGACACCGGGCTCCTTGGCTCAGGCCTTCGCGATCGCGAAGCGCAGCCCCAACTCCGACTCGCTGACCCAATCGGCCTCGGGAATGGCCTCCGCCATCGTCGTGGCCAGCACCTCCCGGGTCACGAGGTCCGCCTGGGCGCGCAGCGCCTCGGCGAGCTCGCCCTCAGCCGCCCACCGCAACGAGATGCGGTCGGAGACCTCCAGGCCGGATGCCTTGCGCGTCTCCTGCACCAGCCGGATGACGTCACGCACCAGCCCCGCCTGGACCAGCTCGGGGGTGAGCTCCAGGTCGAGAGCCACGGTCTCACCCTGCTCGTTCACGACCGACCAGCCCTCGCGCGGCCGCTCGGAGATGATCACCTCCTCGGCGCTGACGACCGTGTCGCCACCGGCCGAAGGGACGATGACCGTCGCCTCGCCCGTCGCGGCCAGCGAGGCGGCCAGGGCCGCGGCGTCCGCGTCGGCGATGGCGTTGGCCACCAACGGCGTCTGCTTGCCGAACCGCTTGCCGAGCGCCCGGAAGTTGCCCTTGGCCGAGTAGTCGACGAGGTCGCCGGCCGACGCGAAGGACTCCACGCGCTCCACGTTGAGTTCAGCCGCGATCTCGGCGACCAGTTCGTCGTCCAGGCGCGCGAACGAACTCGACGGCACGAGCAGCCGTTGCAACGGCTGGCGCGTCTTCACGCGCGCCTCCGAGCGGGCCGACCGGCCCAGTTCAACCAGCCGCCGGGTGAGAGCCATCGCCTCGTTGAGGCGCGAGTCGACGGCACTCTCCGCCACGACCGGCCAGGCTGCGAGGTGAACCGACTCAGGCGCCCCCGGGACGGCGGCGACGACGAGATCCTGCCAGACGCGCTCGGTGATGAACGGCGCCAGTGGAGCCACCAGGCGGGTCACGATGTCGAGGGTCTCGTGCAGAGTCCACAGCGCCGAGGGCTCGCCGTCCCAGAACCGCCGCCGCGACCGACGCACGTACCAGTTCGACAGGTCGTCGACGAAGTCGGACAGCAGCGCCCCGGCACGCTGGGTGTCGAAGTCCTCCAGCGCGGCGGTCACCTCGCGCACGAGCTCGTTGCGCACCGACACCAGCCAGCGGTCGAGCACCGGTCGGTCAGCCACCGCCGGCGCCTGCCCCACCGGGGCCCAGCCGTTCGTCCGGGCATACAGCGACTGGAACGACACCGAGTTCCAGTAGGTCAGCAGCACCTTGCGGACCGTCTCCTGGATGGTGCCGTGGCCGACGCGCCGCGACGCCCACGGCGAGCCGCCCGCCGCCATGAACCAGCGCACCGCATCGGCGCCGTGGGTGTCCATGAGCGGGATCGGCTCCAGGATGTTGCCCAGGTGCTTGCTCATCTTGCGCCCGTCCTCGGCGAGGATGTGGCCCAGGCAGAGCACGTTGCGGTAGGAGTTCTGGT
>CAZZGU010000176.1:0-5412 GCA_964653755.1 uncultured Nigerium sp.
CGCCAGCGGCGCCGCCGTCAGCGGCGGTGTCGGCACCGTCGTCGGGTCGATGATCGGTGGCTTCGTGATGGCCTTCCTCAACAACGGCCTTCAGCTCATGGGTGTCGGCGCCGACATGACGCAGATGATCAAGGGCCTCGTCCTGCTCATCGCCGTTGCCGTCGACGTTCTCCAGAAGGCTCAGGGCAAGCCGTCCATCATCGGAATGTTGATGCGCGGCAGCAAGAGCTCCACCAAGGCGTCGGCCGACGTCCCTGCCCCCGCCGCCCCGCAGGCCACCACCCCAGCCTCCTGAACCCCGCATGTCCTCCCCGGCCACAGCCGTGGGAAGAACAGCGCATCCGCCCCGGATGCCCAACCAGAAGGAGAAATCCATGAAGAAGCTCGCGAAGGTAGCCGTCGCTCTGACGGCCGCGAGTGCCCTGGCGCTGACCGGCTGTGGCTCTGGCCGCAGCGCCACGACCGCGCCGTCCGGAGGCGGTTCTGCCACTGCCGGCTTCGCCGCGGACGCCGTCATCGGCGTCGCGCTGCCCCAGAAGACGTCGGAGAACTGGGTGCTCGCCGAGACCCTGTTCGTCAACGGCCTCAAGGACGCCGGCTTCCAGGGCGACGTCCAGTTCGCCAACAACGGCCCCTCAGAGCAGCAGAACCAGCTCCAGGCCATGGTCACCAAGGGCGCCAAGGTCGTCGTGGTGGGCGCCGTGGACGGCACCCAGCTCGGCACCCAGGTGCAGGCCGCCAAGGACTCCGGCGCGACCGTCATCGCCTACGACCGCCTGCTCATGAACACCGAGGCCGTCGACTTCTACGTGGCGTTCGACAACTTCAAGGTCGGCGAGCTTCAGGGCGAGGCTCTCCTCCAGGGCCTCGCGGCCAACAAGGGCTCCGGCCCCTGGAACATCGAACTCCTCGCCGGCTCGCCCGACGACTCGAACTCCAAGGTCTTCTTCAACGGCGCGATGAGCGTCCTGCAGCCGAAGATCGACGACGGCACCCTCAAGGTCGTGTCCGGTCAGACGACGTTCGAGCAGGTTTCGACCCAGGGCTGGAAGGCCGAGAACGCGCAGAAGCGCATGGACACCGTCCTGTCCGGCTCGTACGCCAGCGCCGACCTTCACGGCGTCCTGTCCCCGAACGACACCCTCGCCCGCGCCGCTCTGACCTCGGTCCGCGCCGCCGGCAAGGAACTGCCGGTCATCACCGGTCAGGACTCCGAGGTCGAGTCGGTCAAGCTCATCATGCAGGGCGAGCAGTACTCCACCATCTACAAGGACACCCGGCGCCTCGTGGAGCACACCCTCGTCATGATCCAGGACCTGCAGCAGGGCAAGACCCCCGAGGTCAACGACACCGAGTCCTACGACAACGGCGTCAAGATCGTTCCCGCCTACCTCCTCGATCCGGTCATCGTGACCAGGGAGAACGCGGCCGAGGTCTTCGCCGACGACGCCACGCTCGGCCCGCTCACCAAGGGCTGATCCTCTCCCGCATTCCTGTGCCGGGTCCCTTCGGGGGCCCGGCACAGCCGTGTCTTCCCAAGCGGCGCCCCTGCGTCACAATGGGCGGGTGCCGACCTACCGTGACGAGGCCGTCGTCCTCCGCACCCACAAGCTGGGCGAGGCCGACCGGATCGTCACCGTGCTCTCACGCCGGCACGGCAAGATCCGGGCGGTCGCCCGCGGCGTCCGGCGCACGTCGTCGAAGTTCGGGGCACGCCTGGAACCCTTCACCCACGTCGACCTGCAGTTCGCCACCGGTCGCACCCTCGACGTGATCACCGAGGCCGTCACGCTGCATGCCTGGTCAGAGCCGCTCGGGGGTGACTACGGCCGCTTCACCGCCGGCGAGGTCATGCTGGAGACTGCCGACCGGCTCGTGGCCGAGGAGGGCCAGCCGTCGCTCCAGCAGTACCTCCTCCTGCTGGGCGCGCTCCACGCGCTCACGGCCGGCACCTCGGACGGCCCGCGTCCGGCCACCATGGTCATGGACGCCTACCTCCTGCGCGCCGTCGCGACAGCGGGCTTCGCCCCGAGCCTCGCCGACTGCGCGTCCTGCGGCACGCCCGGCCCGCACGACGCCTTCTCCCCCGCCGCGGGCGGAATGGTGTGCCGACGTTGCAGGCCTCCGGGCGCCGCGGTGGTGCGCCCCGAGACCCTGCGCTACCTCAGCGCGCTGATCAGCGGCGACTGGCCGGCGACGCGGTCGATCGATGAGCCCGTGCCGCGCCAGGCGTCCGGTCTGGTGGCAGCGTTCGTCGGGTGGCACCTCGAGCGGGGACTACGGACTCTCGGGTACGTGGAGCGCTGAGCCCCTCAGGGGCGAGCCGTCGATCAGGCGTTTCGGGGAGCGGCGATCTGGGCGGCAAGATGCCCCCCACCGTAGCCGTTGTCGATGTTCACGACGCCGACGCCAGGGGCGCACGCGTTCATCATGGTCAGCAGCGGCGCGATGCCCTCGAACGCGGCCCCGTAGCCGACCGAGGTGGGGACTGCCACCACGGGAGTTCCCACGAGTCCCGCGATGACCCCCGGCAGGGCGCCGTCCATGCCGGCCACGACCACGATCGCGCCCGCAGCCCGGAAGGTGTCCAGGCGCGCCAGCGTCCGGTGCAGGCCTGCGATCCCGACGTCGACCACGAGTTCGGTGGGCCGCCCGAGGTAACGGGCGGTCAATTCCGCCTCTCGCGCGACCGGCAGGTCGGACGTGCCCGCGCAGGCGACGACCACCAGCTCGCCGGTCGGTTCGGGGGGCTCGGGCGGCCAGACCACGAGCCGTGCCTCCGGGTGGTGGCGCGCATCTGCCAGGACCTCAAGGATGGACGCGGCCCGCTCAGCATCGCACCGGGTGAAGAGGTGCACCTGGTCGGGGCGGGCTGCGATCCGCTCCGCGATGTAGCGGACCTGCTCGACCGTCTTGCCCTCGCAGTACACGGCCTCCGGGTAACCCCGGCGAGAGCTGCGCTCGAAGTCGAGATTGGCGACGTGGTCAGCCACGGGACCGCACCACCTCGAGGGTGAAGGCCCCGGACTGCATGCCCCCCAGGTCGACCGTCACGAACCGGAACCCGGCCGACCGAACCGCGGCGAGCGCAGCCGCGCGCACGGCGTCCGGGACGAGGCGGGCCAGGTCGGCGGCCGGGACCTCGATGCGGGCGATGTCGCCATGGTGGCGGACGCGGCAGTCTGCGAATCCGAGCCGGTGCAGGGCGTCCTCGGCGGCCTCGATCTGCCGCAGCTTGGCGGGAGTGACCTCCTGTCCGTGCGGAATCCGCGAGGCAAGACAGGGTGCCGCCGGCTTGTCGGCGACCGAGAGTCCCAGTGCGCGTGCGAGACCGCGCACCCGGGCCTTGGTCACCCCGGCGTCCGCCAGCGGCCTGAGCACGGCGTGTCCGGACGCAGCCTTCGCCCCGGGACGGTCGGGCGCCACCGCGTCGTCGGCATTCTCCCCGTAGGCCACGGCGTCCAGCCCGTGCCGGGCCACGAGGTCGGACGAGATGCGCGTGAACATCTCGTCCTTGCAGTGGAAGCACCGGTCGACGTCGTTGGCCCGGTAGGCGGGCAGGGCGTCCTCGTGGGTGGCGAACTCGATGAGTTCCGCGCCCAGGTCGGACGCCACGGCGCGCGCAACGTCGCGCTCGCGCGCCGCGAGTGACGGCGACACGGCCAGCAGCGCGGGCACGCGCGCGGCGCCCAGCGCACGGACACCGACCGCCAGAAGCACCGCGGAGTCGACCCCGCCGGAAAAGGCGACGCCCACCCGGCCGCGGCCATCGAGCAACCGGGCGACAGCGAGGGCGTCGGCCCGGGCTGCCCCGGTGAGGCGTTCGAATGCGAGCTCGTTCACGGGCCTCCTCATGTCCCGGAGGATTCTAGCCGGGCCCCGGGCACGAGTCCGGCCGCGACGATCGCGTGCGCGGCCAGCTGGGCGAACTCGGCTTCCGGCCGTCCGGTCTGGTGCGCCAGGGCGGCCAGCGACCCGAACTCCGCCGCCGCGTGCACCACGAACCCGTCTCTGGAGCCGACCTTGACCACGAGCGGATGGCCCTCAAGGTCGAGGTCGACGAAGCTCCTGTCCAGGACGTGCCGATGGGTGACGACCTCGCGAACCCCCAGGGTCGTCGTGTGGGTCAGCATGACACGGGCGACGTCGTCGGCGAACTCGGGGGCGGTCAGGGCGTGCAGCGTGAACGCGGGCCGACCCTTCTTCATGTGGATCGGGACGAGCCACGCGTCGGCAGCCCCGGCCCGCAGGCAGGCGGCGAGCACGCCGGGCCACACCCGCGGGTCGAGGTCGTCGACGTTGGCGGCCAGTTCGGCCATCGCGGGCAGCGCGTCGTCGCGGTGAGGCGCGCGCGCCGGGGCGCCCGGCTCCCCCACCATGACCCGCACGACGTTGGGTCGGCCGACGAGGTCGCGGCTCCCGGCCCCGACCCCCAGGGCCTCCACCGTGAGGAGCGGCAGCGGCTCGCACGAGGCCGCGAGCCCCCGGACCAACGCCATCCCCGTCGGCGTCGCGAGTTCGCCCACCTCCCCGGGGGTGATGACCTCGGCGGGCTCGTCGTGGGCGTGACCGTGGGTGTGCTCGTGGTCCGGCGCCTCGGGCGAGACGGCCTCGTCCCGGACGCGGTGGGCCACGGGCCCACCGTGGGTACCCAGCACCGTCCAGCCACGAGCCAGCTCTGCGACCGCAGGCACCGGCACGGGGAGGTCGCCGTGGGCGGCCCGGACCCGCCCCGACCCCAGCGCCACCGGGGTCGCGCTCACGGTCTCCACGCCGAGCAGCCGCAGCGCCTCGCAGGAGCCCACGACGTCCGCGATCGAGTCCAGGGCGCCCACCTCGTGGAAGTGCACCTCGTCGGGTTCGATCCCGTGGGCGCGCGCCTCCGCCTCAGCCAGGAGCCCGAACACGGCGAGCGCACGACGGCGCGTCTCGCCAGCCAGCGGCGCCGCCCGCAGGTCAGCGCGGATACTCGCCCACGTGCGGTGCGGGGGGTCGTCGACGAGGACGCGGACCCTCGCGTGGGTCGCCCGCTGGCCGGCGCGGCGGACCTTCTCCACCTCGAGCCGGACTGCTCCCGGAACCAGCGCGTCCAGCGCGGCCTGGACGCCCGCGGCGTCCGCCCCTGCGTCGAGGAGCGCACCGAGGACCATGTCCCCGGCCACCCCGGCGGTCACGTCGAACCAGGCATGCGTCATGGCCCCATTCATACCGCACCACCACTAGGCTCGGCGTCGTGGCCCCGAAGAAGACGCCCCTTCCACCCACGCCCCATCCCAGCGGGGCCCGCCCCCCGGTGCTGCCTGCCAGGTTGATCCCGCAACACGTCGCGATCGTGATGGACGGCAACGGTCGCTGGGCCAAGGAGCGCAACCTGCCACGCACCGACGGGCATGCGCGCGGGGAGGACTCCCT
>CAZZGU010000177.1:0-5365 GCA_964653755.1 uncultured Nigerium sp.
CGGGGTTGGTGCGCCACGCGAGCATGGGCAGGGTCGCGGCGACCGCCTCGATCTGCAGGCCGCGGGCTCCCTGGTAGGCCAGCGGCGAGAACAGCCGCGGCAGACCCGCCCCCGTCACGCTGACGGCGGCGAGGGCCACGCCGGTCCCGAGGAAGGCTGCGGTCGCCGTCAGACGATGGCGCGGACGCCCCAGCGCCAGCGGGAACAGCAGCACCGGCCAGACCTTGGCCGCGGTCCCCAGGGCCAGGACCGGGGAGGCCGCGATCGTCCGCCCCTCGAGGACGAGCAGAAGAGCGGCACCGGCGAGCACCGCCGGCACGAGGTCGAAGCGCAGCAACGCCAACTGCCCAGCCAATGACGTGATGACCAGCCACGCCAGCACCGGGACCGCCCCGAGCCCTCGGTACAGGAACACGCAGAAGACGAAGTCGACCAGGGTCATCATGACCATGAAGCCCCAGCGGTAGGCCGTCTGCGTGTCCGCGCCCAGCAGGTACGGCACCTGCAGCAGCCAGGCCGCGGGGGTCGGATACTCGGTGAGCCACAGCGCCACCGAGCCGTCCGCGACGGCACGCTGCACCGCCCAGAAGTAGTAGTCGGTGTCCCCGAGTGCGTTGACCTGCAGGACCCACGCGTGGACCGCGTTGGCCTTGAGCCCGGCCCACGCCACGAGCAGGCCCAGCGGCAGGACCCAGGCGGGCAAAGGGGAACGCACGGCGTCCATTCCACCATGGCGATATGACAACCCGCGACGCGGGGAGCGCGGTTAGGCTACGGGCACCCATCGATGAGGCTGGAGGCCGCCGCAATGTTCTGTTATCAGTGCCAGGAAACCACCGACGGTGTCGCGTGCCTCACGCGCGGAATCTGCGGCAAGACCGACGACGTCGCCGCCCTCCAGGACGTGCTCGTGCATGCGGCGAAGGGAGTGTCCGAGGTCGTGGTGAAGGCGGGGCTGGACGCCGCCGCGCTGCCGGAGGCGAACCGTCAGGTCGCCCACAGCCTGTTCATCACGATCACCAACGCGAACTTCGACGCCGACGCGATCGCCGGCCAGGTGCGTGCGATGCTCCGCCTGCGGGACGACCTGCGCGCCGCCCACCCGGTGGCCGGGCTCTCCGACGCGGGGACGTTCACCGTCGACAGCATGGCGTCGATGCTGGCCAAGGCGGTCGAGGTGGGCGTGCCGGCGACGGTGGACGAGGACGTCCGGTCGCTGCGCGAGACCATCAGCTACGGCGTCAAGGGCATGGCCGCCTACGCCGAGCATGCCGCGAACCTCGGAGCGACCGACCCGGCCGTGGACGCCTTCCTGCACGAGGCACTCGCCGCGACCCTGGACGACAGCCTCACCGTGGCCGACCTCGTCGCGCTCACCCTTCGCACCGGCGAGCACGGCGTGAAGGTGATGGCCTTGCTCGACGCCGCCAACACCTCCCGGTACGGCAAGCCGGAGGTGACGACCGTCAACCTCGGCGTCCGGGACAACCCCGCGATCCTCATCAGCGGGCACGACCTCGCCGATCTGGAGCAGTTGCTCGAGCAGACCGCAGGCACGGGCGTCGACGTGTACACCCACAGCGAGATGCTGCCGGGCCACTACTACCCCGCGTTCAAGGGCTACGACCACTTCGTCGGCAACTACGGGAACGCCTGGTGGAAGCAGATCACCGAGTTCAAGTCGTTCCACGGGCCGATCCTGTTCACGACCAACTGCATCGTCCCGCCGAAGAGCCACAAGGTGCACGACCGGATCTTCACGACCGGGGCCGCGGGGTACCCGGGCTGCGTGCACATCGAGGCGGACGCCGCGGGCCGCAAGGACTTCACGCCCCTGATCGAGCTGGCCCGGACGCTGCCGGCGCCGAAGGAGATCGAGTCAGGGACGATCGTGGGCGGCTTCGCGCACGACCAGGTGCTCGCGCTCGCCGACACGGTGGTGGACGCCGTGAAGTCCGGCGCGATCCGCAAGTTCGTGGTGATGGCGGGGTGCGACGGGCGCACGAAGGCGCGCCGGTACTACACCGAGTTCGCGGAGAAGCTGCCAGCCGACACCGTGATCCTCACGGCGGGGTGCGCGAAGTACCGCTACAACAAGCTCGACCTGGGCGACATCGGCGGGATCCCGCGCGTGCTGGACGCCGGCCAGTGCAACGACTCCTACTCGCTGGCGGTCATCGCGCTGGCGCTCAAGGACGCCTTCGGCCTCGACGACGTGAACGACCTGCCCATCGCATACAACATCGCCTGGTACGAGCAGAAGGCCGTCATCGTGCTGCTGGCGCTGCTGTCGCTGGGGGTGAAGAACATCCATCTCGGCCCGACGCTGCCGGGTTTCCTGTCGCCGAATGTGGCCCAGGTGCTGGTGGACAACTTCGGACTGGCGGGCATCGGCGACGTCGACGAGGACGTCCGGTTGCTCGCGGGCGCAGGCGCGGGCGCGGGCGTCTAGGGACGCCGTCGGCCAGGGGCTCGCTCGGTGGACGTGACGGAGTTCGGCTGGACGGCCGAGTGGGAGCGGGAGTTCTCGCGGTACCGCGAGCTGGGGCTGAATCCTGCCCGCGTGGTCAAGCACGTCCGCGGTCGTTGGGTGGTCGTGGGTGCGGGGCAGGCTGAACAGGACGCCGTCGTTTCGGGGCGGTTTCGTCGTGACGTGGCGGAGGGGGATGGCTTCCCGGCGGTCGGGGACTGGGTCGCGGTGCGCGGCAGTGAGGGCGATCAGGCGCTGATCGAAGCGGTTCTGCCGCGGCGCAGTGCCTTCACCCGCAGGGCGGCCGGGGATCGAGTGCAGGCGCAGGTCGTGGCGGCCAACGTCGACATCGTGTTCCTGGTCACCGGAGCGGACGCGGACTTCGAGGTGCGCCGGATCGAGCGGTACGTGACGACAGCCTGGTCGAGCGGCGCCCAGCCGGTGATCGTGCTGTCCAAGGCGGACCTCGCCGAGGACCTGGCCGGGCTCGTGGCCGCGGCCGCTGCGGTCGCCCCGGGCGTCCCGATCGTGCCGACGACAGCGGTCGAGCCGGGAGGCCGGGACGGACTGGCCCCCTTCCTGAGGGCCGGGTCCACCGTGGCGCTGCTGGGATCATCGGGCGTGGGCAAGTCGACGCTCATCAACACCCTGGTGGGACACGAACTCCTGGCCACGGCCGCCACCGACCGCGGCGGCAAGGGTCGACACACGACCACCTCACGCGAACTCGTCCGGCTCCCCGATGGGGTCTTGATCATCGACACCCCCGGTTTGCGCGAGCTCGGGCTGTGGGTCGACGAGGACGCCCTCGACCGAACGTTCACCGACATCGACGAGTTCGCCTCCGGATGCCGCTTCCCCGATTGCTCTCATCAGCACGAGCCGGGCTGTGCTGTCCAGGACGCGGTCGCCGCCGGCCGGATCGACCCCGACCGGATGGCCAGCTACCTGAAGCTCAAGCGGGAGCTGTCGTACCTGGAGCAGACGGTCGACGAGCAGGCCCGACGGCAGCGGGACAAGGTTCTCGGACGCGACTTCGCCGTCCGCCGCAACGAGGTCAAGAGGAACAAGCCCCGCCACCCCTGACCACTCCTGCGGTCGGGCGAGAGCCGCAGCAGCATGGGCCCTCGGCAGGAATAAGGCAGGCCCTCGGCAGGAATAAGGCAGGCCCTCGGCGGTCTGGGTGGCACAGTGGAGGGGATGCAATCCGACCCGCTGGGCCCGTTCTCCCCCGCCACCCGCGCGTGGTTCGAGGGCAGCTTCGCCGCGCCGACCCCCGCGCAGGCCGGCGCCTGGGACGCCATCTCGTCGGGTCGGGACACCCTCGTCGTCGCCCCCACCGGCTCGGGCAAGACACTGGCCGCGTTCCTGTGGGCGATCGACCGCCTCGTCGCCGAACCCCCGGACGCCGACGCCCCACGCCCCGACGCCCCACGCCCTGACGCCCAGCGCCGCTGCCGCGTGGTGTACGTCTCGCCGCTGAAGGCGCTCGCCGTCGACGTGCAGCGCAACCTCCGCGCCCCGCTGGTGGGCGTGGGCCACGCGGCGGCCCAGCTCGGGCTGCCGCGTCCGGACATCGAGGTGGCCGTCCGCTCCGGGGACACGCCCGCGGACGAGCGGCGTCGCTTCGCCCGCCAGCCCGCGGACATCCTCATCACCACGCCGGAGTCGCTGTTCCTCCTGCTCACCTCGTCGGCGCGGGATGCACTGCGCAGCGTCCAGACGGTGATCCTCGACGAGATCCACGCCGTCGCCGGCACGAAGCGCGGCGCGCACCTCGCCCTCTCGCTCGAGCGCCTCGACGCCTTGCTCGCCCGTCCGGCGCAGCGTGTGGGCCTGTCGGCGACCGTCCGCCCGCTGGACGAGGTCGCCCGGTTCCTCTCCGGCGGCCGCCCCGTCGCGGTGGTCGCACCACCGTCCGAGAAGCGATGGGACCTCGAGGTCGTCGTCCCCGTGCCCGACCTCGCCGCGATGGGGCAGCCCACGGGCGATCTGTCGGGGGCGGCGTCCGGAGATCCGCGGCGGTCCTCGGTCTGGCCCCACGTCGAAGAGCGGATCGTCGACCTCGTCGCCGCGCACCGCTCGACGCTGGTCTTCGCGAACTCCCGGCGGCTGGCCGAGCGCCTCACCGCGCGACTCAACGAGATCTCCTCCGAGCGCGCGGGCGAGGGCGCCGACGCCGACGGGACGCCGCCCGTCCTCGCCCGGGCCCACCACGGGTCGGTCTCCCGCGAGCAGCGCGCCCAGACCGAGGAAGCGCTGAAGTCCGGACGCCTCCCGGCCGTCGTCGCCACCTCCTCCCTCGAGCTCGGCATCGACATGGGGGCGGTCGACCTCGTCGTCCAGGTCGAGGCGCCCCCGTCGGTGGCGTCCGGGCTGCAACGCGTCGGCCGGGCCGGCCACCAGGTCGGCGCCGTGTCGCACGGGGTCTTCTTCCCGAAGTTCCGCGGCGACCTCGTGGCCAGCGCGGTCATCGTCGAGCGCATGCGCGCCGGGGCGATCGAGCAGCTCCGGGTGCCTGCCAATCCCCTCGACGTGCTCGCCCAGCAGATCGTCGCCATGGTCGCGCTCGAACCCTGGAGCGTCGACGACCTCGAGGCGCTCGTCCGCCGGGCCGCGCCCTACCACGGGCTCACCCGGCCCGTCCTGGAATCCGTGCTCGACATGCTCGCCGGGCGCTACCCGTCCGACGACTTCGCCGAACTGCGCCCGCGCCTCACCTGGGACCGCCTCGCCGACACCCTCACCGGACGCCGCGGCTCCCAGCGGGTGGCCGTCACCTCGGGTGGAACCATCCCCGACCGCGGCCTGTTCGGGGTGTTCATCGCGGGCGACGGCCCCGGACGCCGCGTCGGCGAGCTCGACGAGGAGATGGTCTACGAGTCGCGGGTCGGC
>CAZZGU010000178.1:0-5334 GCA_964653755.1 uncultured Nigerium sp.
CGCCGACCGCGCGCCCGCTGAGGGTGGGCAGCGAGCCGGCGTGCTCCGCGATCTCCGCGAACACCTGGCCGACCTTGTTGCCGTCAGCCTTGATCAGCGCGAGGTGGTTGCGGGAATCGCGACGTCCGAGGGCTTCGGGTCTGCCTTCCGAGGAGGGCCCGAGGCCGCCCGCCTTGGCGAGGTGGTCGAAGGTCAAGGGCCAGGCGCCGTGAACCAGTTCCAGCAGGTGCTTGGGCGGCTCGGCGTGCGCCTTGCGTGCGGCACAGTCGCTGCCCCGGGCGTCCCGGTTCTTCGGCTCCTGGCGACAGTCGGGGCACTGTTCCAGCACTGGAACGTCGAACAGATCCGGGAACGCCGAGATGCGGTGGACGCCGACACGCTCGTTCTCGGCCTTCAGGTAGGCGGCCAAGTAGCTGTCTGCTTCGGTCCACCACCCCGACCAGGAAACGCGGGGGAGCTTCGCCCGCAGGTGGCCCAGAAGGCTGCGCGCCGCAGCGTGGGCGGTCGCGGCGTCCGGGCAGACAAGGACGACGACGCCGTCCTTGTCGCCAGCCTCCCGGTCCAGGGAGCACCCCGGGAGTCCAGCGTTGTCCAGCCACTCCTTCTGGACGACGTCCGTGGCGGTGACCTGCGCGAGGGCGTGGGAAGCGCCTCGCATCAGGTCGAGCTGGGGGGTGGCCATGATCCAGTCCTGGACGCGCTGGGCTCCGACATCGAGGTAGACGGGCATCAGAACCTCCTGGCGCTGGGATCGATCGGGAGGGTCGGGTTCTCGCCGGGCTTCGGGAGCGGCGCCCACGGGCGCATCGACCGGGCCAGGTGCTCACCGTTGGCGATGCCGAAGAACCGGAAGCTCTCGGCGAACTTGTCGGCTCGCTGCTGGTCGGGGTGCGCGTAGTCGTCCCAGCCGCTACCCGGCGGGTAGCTCATCACGGCGGCGTTCTTTCCCAGGCCGTTGAGGTCGAGCATCGCGGCCAGGGCGGTGAGGTTGCGGGTGTACTCGCCGACGCGGGCAGCGAGCGCGGGGAAGGGGAACGCGGCCTTCTTCCAGTCCAGGCTCCCGGCGCCTCCGGAATACCGGTCGCCGAGCGGGCGCAGGTCGACCGAGTCGATGGTCACGGACACGCTGCCCAGGCCGAACGGCTTGCCGCCGCCGAGGTGGGTGGCGAGGTCACGCTGCTCGGCTCCCGGAACCGCAGACAGGATGCGGTTCGGGTCGAGGGCGGCCAACAGCGCGAAGACGCCGAGGACGTCCAATTGGTCGACTGCAACCCTCGACCTCAGGACTGTCCCGGCAGGAACGAGCTCGGCCGGGCGGGACATCTTCGCAGTCGTCTGTCGCCTGGTGGCCGTGTAGCGCGGCGGCACGGCACGGCCAAGGGCGGAGCTGAGGTCGGACGCCTGGGCGGCGGGGTCGGAGTGCCAGTAGAACTTGCGGCCCGCGATCCGGTTGCGTTCGCGTTCGTCCGGGCTGCCCCAGTGGGTCGCCACATGGTCGTCGTGCTCGCCGAGTCGCAGGGAGGCGTCCGGCTGGTAGCGCTGCAGGTAGAACATGCCGTTGCCGGGCCGCGGTGCGCCCAGCGGGGCGAGATCGACCTTCTCGACTCTCCCGGCGAGGGTGCCCCGGGCGGCGCCGAAGCGAACGTGGCCCGCGTAGGACACCTGCTGGTTCTTCTGCTTGCCGGTGGTGTCGGCGGCGCCGAACGTGGCGCAGGACAGGCACAGGCCGCGCTCGTCGCCGGGCACGCAGGGTTTCAGGTGGTCCGGGAGCCGATCGGCGACGGTGCCGGAGCCCGGGCGGCGCCAGATCGCGGCGAGCTTGATGCGCGTGATCTTTCCGCGAGCCTGGTCGTAGTTGACCCAGACGGGGTCGCCGACGAAGAGCTGCCCGGTGGCGACGGCTCGCCGGGCGACCTTGACCATGCGGCGTCCGCCGGCATCCCACCACTCCACGGGCTCGTAGGTCGTCCTGCCGCGCCAGTCCCCGTGGGCGTTCGGACCACCCTCGAGCCGTCGGCGGTCGTCGGTGTCTGCGGCAGCCGCGCGGTAGGCGGCCAGCATCTGGGCGTCGGTCGGGTCGTCGGGGTTGATGGCCACGAGGGTCGTCGTCAGTCTGTCGACGGCCCACAACGCCCGGGCAGGTTCGCCATTCTTCTTGCGGCGCTTGCGGGCGGACGTGCTGCTGACGATCAGGACGCGAGCGCCGGCGTCCGCGCCGGTGGGGGCCACGGGCGCGGCGCGGCGCACGAGGTCGACCTTCTTGAGGTCGACGAACTCGGCGCGGTCGAGGCCGTCGAGATCTTCGATGTCGCCGTTGAAGCGGAGGATGTCGCCGGTGGTGGGGAGGTCCCCGGTGCGGGGGTAGTGCCGCAGGAGGTCGCCGCTGTCGACCCAGACCGGGTCGTCGCAGACCCGAACCTCGCGGGGCTCCCCGTTGTGCTCCTTGGTGACGACGGCCAGCACCATCGTGGCGTCCGAGGTGGCGGCTTCGCGGTAGCCGGGCAGGTAGGTGTCGTCGATGACGCGGAAGCACCCGTTGAACAGGGCTTCGTGCAGCGATCGCGTCGCGCCGGCGATCGAGGAGCCGGGGACGCGCACGGTGTCACCAGCGAGCCACCCTTCCTTCGCGGCGTTCGCGGGGAGGAGCAGCGGCGTCCGGAGCCTCCAGGTCAGCTCGATCGTGCCCGAGTACAGGTTCGGATCCCGCCCGTCGTGCCACGTGGGCTGGCCGTGATTGGCCGACGCCTTGTCTGCGAGGGGCACGAAGGCGTAGGGGTTGACGAAACGGTCCTTGCTGATGGTCATCTGTCAACCAGCTCCTCTGCGTTGGTCTTCGGTGCCGTGTGCCCTTCGAGGCAAGGAGTGATTCCCTACTGGACGTCGGCGGATCTACTAGCGGAATTCGACCGGCGCGATGGCAGGGACCGGATCGGTGTGGACGGCCGAGATCTGGCCGTCGGACGCCCCGAGTTCCAGCACCCTTCGGTACCACCGGGCGAGGTGCCGCTTGTTGCCGTTCGCTTCGGTCTCCACGTGCTGGGCCAAGTCGTAGGCGACCACGGCGAAGGTGTTGAGGCGGCGTCCGAGCAGGACGGACACGGGGAAGCTCAGCGTTCCGCACAGCAGGATCTCGTGGGCGTCGTGGAGGTCGGCGAAGTCACGTACGGCCTTGGCGGCTGCGTCAGCGAAGGGGAGGCCTTCGCCGGGCAGCACCCACTCCGGGCCGGTGCGCTTCAGTTTCAGGCTGCCCGCGATCGGCGTGCTGAGTCCGGCGAGGAAGCCGTCGAACAGGTGGTTGGCCCGCTGGCCCATCTCGACGAACACGGCGACCCGGCCGCAGTGGGGGTCCGTGCCGGGGCCGATCTCGGGCGCCAGCACGCTCTGCAGGGGGACGGTGCGGTCGGGGTCACCCCACACGCCTCGGTTGTCCTCGATCAGCACGGGGCACTTGATGCGCGTGTCGATGAGGACGCCGCCCAGCGCGAGACCGATCGGGTTGTGACCACCGCCGGTGATCGTGACCCGCGACGGCGCGGCGGCGTGGAGGGCCTCGCTGATCAGGGGGAACGCGAGAGCGACGGCGTCCAGGTCGGTGTTGGGCGAGGGTGCTTCACCGATTGTGCGCTCCAGTTGCACGCGGCCGCGGACGCGGAGATCGGCCCGCTTGTTGCCATCGACGTCCTGGGAGACTTCGTAGCTCTGGATGTCGATGCTGATCGGTTCGCCCTGCAGCCCGGAGAGCTTGCGCTTGAGCCAGCCGCGGAGAAAGCCTCGCATGTCCTCGGGTTGGGTGAGGTCGAATTGGGTGAGGCGGCGCAGGGTCCCCTCCGGGAGGCGGGTGACCTTGTCGGGTCCGTCCGGGTCCATGGTGTCTGAGCCGGCGAGTGTGAACTCGTTGTCGATCTCGAGTGCCTTGTCCTGGCGCCGGGCTGCGGTGAGCAGCCGGGGCAGTTCCTCGTTGCGCACGAACGTGCTGTGCTCGAGACCTGGGGTCGCGACCAGGACGCCGCCGGCGCAGTCGAGGCGGAGGGAGTCTTCGATGATGCCGGAGATTTCGCCGACGCCGAGGTCGTACTTGTCGCGGAAGTTGCGGATGCCGGCCGCGTCGAGGTGTCGTTTGATGTGCTCGGCCCGGTCAGCCCCGTCACGGTGGGTGTAGGAGATGAAGACGCGCCCCCGTTGGTCGGCGGGCGGCGGTGACGCCGCGCAGAGCCGTCCGTCGACCCGGGGCTCCGACGTCAGTGATCGTGCAGTCAACTCGTCAAGCCAACGTTGGACGCGGGAGGGAAGCTTCGTCGAGGACCAGGCAGTGCTGGGTTTGGCGCCGGTCAGATCACCATCGGCAGCCAACGCGATGATCTCGTGGGGGAGAGCCGGATCAGCGCACCACTGGGTGTCCAGGTGCGGCATGGACTCAAGCTCGCTGACGATCAACAGGGGGACCGTCGAGCGACGACCTTCGGCACCGGCGAGCGTGTCGGCGATGGCGGGAAGAGCGTCCTCGTCGCCCGGGATGACGCGGTCCTCGAGAGCGTAGGACGCAGACTCGGCGGACCAAGCGCTTGTCATCGTGCGCTCCAACAGTGGGTCGAGGCCGAACAGGATCGCACCGTGAGTGAGACCTTCGAAGGCCAGTCGGAGTGCGGCAAGGGCACCGAGTCCATCGCCGAAGACACACGCAGCAAGCCCGAATCGCTTCTCGAGCAGGGCCATGGCAGCCACGGACGCCTCGAAGTCGTCCGCGATGCGGGCAGCGTCAAGCACCTCCCGATCGGGGGCAGCCATGACCAGGGCGGCATAACCAGCTGCGGCGAGTCGGCGGGCGAGCCCGGTCACGAGGATCGTGCTCCCGGTGCTGCCAACGTTGCTGATCAACGCGACGGCGCCCCGAGGATCTGACGGCTCGAAGAGCTCGCCCCCGCGCTCTTCCGCGCCCACGCCGACAACCACTGATTCGCTACGCATTGCCACTGCACTCCCCCCGGACTCGAAGAAGAACCTAACAGCGAGCGGGGGAGCGCGTCGGACACTCCACACGATGGGCACCTGGCCGCCGATGGTTACCGTGGCGACTCGACCTGAGCCTTGGGGTGTCGGCGATCGCCCCGTCCGCTCCGACGCGCAGGGTGCTTCGGAACGCCCTGCGGCGCCAACCCGAGCAGCCACGGGTTTCTATTCGCTATGACGCGAAGGGCGCTTCGGAACCCGGCACCGACCATCAAGGCGGCACCAGTGAACAACTGGTTTCTATTCGCTATGACGCGAAGGGCGCTTCGGAACCTCTGGCGCCGTCAAGGGCATCCCCACGGGCGCTCGGTTTCTATTCGCTATGAC
>CAZZGU010000179.1:0-5316 GCA_964653755.1 uncultured Nigerium sp.
GCGCAGTCGACCATCAATTCGTCCATGGAGCCACCCTCGCGGGCGGGTCCGACGTTTTGCTGTCAGTGGGGCGTCCTAGCGTGTCTCCCATGACCGTCGCCGCCGATCTCCAGCCCTCGTTCGCCGATCTCGGGCGACACCTGGCCACCGTCGACTTCTGCGTCGTCGACCTCGAGACGACCGGAGGTGGAACCGACGACGCCATCACCGAATTCGGGGCGGTGCGGGTCCGCGGCGGCGCCGTCCAGGGCGAGTTCCAGACGCTGGTGAACCCGCAGGCGCACATCCCACCCCTCATCCAGGTGCTCACCGGTATCACGAACGCGATGGTGGCCGGCGCTCCGAGCCTCGCGGAGGTCCTGCCCTCCTTCTGGGAGTTCGCCCGGGGTTCCGTGCTGGTCGCCCACAACGCACGCTTCGACGTCGGCTTCCTCCGGCGGGCCGGCGAGCGACACGGCTACCCCTGGCCGCGCCCTGAGGTCGTGGACACGGTGGCCCTCGCGCGCGGCGTCCTCCTCCGCGACGAGGTCCCCAACGTGAAACTCGCCACGCTCGCTCACCACTTCCGCGTCCCGGACGCCCCCAACCACCGGGCCCTGACGGACGCCCGCGCGACCGTCCACGTCCTTCACGGTCTCCTCGAGCGGGTCGGCAACCTCGGGGTCGACACGCTCGAGGACCTGCTCGAGTTCACCCGAGGAGTGTCCCCCGAGCGGCGCGCCAAGCGGACCTGGGCGGCCGGGGTACCGGACGCCCCCGGCGTCTACCAGTTCGTGGCCGACCTGCCCGACCGCGACGGGGTCCTGCGGCGGCAGGTTCTCTACGTCGGCAAGAGCGTCAACCTGCGCGCCCGCGTCCGCTCGTACTTCACGGCGGCCGAGCAGCGCCCCCGGATGGAGGAGATGGTGCGCATCGCCACCGGTGTCGAGACGACACAGTGCCGCACCGGGCTGGAGGCCGAGGTCCTCGAACTTCGCCTCATCGCCGCCCACGCCCCCCGGTACAACCGCCGCTCGAAGTTCCCGGAGCGCCAGCAGTGGCTCAAGCTCACCAAGGAGGCGTTCCCGAGGCTGTCGATCGTGCGTCGGGTCCTGGACGACGGGGCGGCCTACTTCGGCCCCTTCGGCAGTCGGCCGGCGGCCGAGCAGGCGCTGCTCGCGCTCCACGACGCCTTCCCTCTCCGTCAGTGCACCGGACGCCTCTCGGTCCGGCAGCCGACGCCTGCTTGCGCCCTGGGCGGGATGGGTCGTTGCCCCGCGCCCTGCGACCGGTCGATCAGCGCCGTCGACTACGCCCAGCTGACCGGTGAGGTGCGGGTCGCCCTCGGCTCCGACGTGCGGCCCGTGCTCGCTGCCGGACGCCGTCGGCTCCGTTCGCTGATTGCCCACGAGCGGTTCGAGGAGGCGGCGCAGGTCACGGCCAGGCTGGAAGCCTACGTGCGGGCGGCGGCCCGGCACCAACGGGTGGCGTCGCTGGCGCGGTGCCCGCAGATCGTGGCGGCGTCCCCCGACGACCGCGGTTGGGAGATCCATGTGGTGCGTCATGGCCGCCTGGCCGCGTCGGCTCGGGCCGGGGCCGGGGAGGTTCCCCAAGCGGTCGCCCGCGCGGCCATCGCGGCCGCCGAGATCGTCCCGAAGCCCGCCGTCACCGTGCCGGCCGCCACCATCGAGGAGACCGAACGGATCGCCGCATGGCTGGAGGGCCCCGGCGTCCGCATCATCGACATCGAAGGCGACTGGGCCTGGTCGCTGTTCGGCGCGATCGCGCCCGAGGCCCTCGCCCACCACGTGCTCGAGGGCGCGGCCCAGCACGAGGTCTAGGATCGCGCCATGAACACCGCGATCGTCTTCATCAAGGCCGAGTTGGCGCGCATCCCCGAAATCGCCGAGCAGGTGGCCGCCATTCCGGGTGTGACGGAGGTGTACTCGGTCACTGGCGAGATCGACCTCATCGCCATCGTCCGGGCGCGGAGTTCCGACGACATCGCCGACGTCATCACGGGACGCCTCAACAAGGTGCCGGGGCTGCTGAGCACGGAGACCCACATTGCGTTCCGCGCCTACTCCAGCCACGACCTGGAGACTGCGTTCTCCCTGGGCGGCTGAGGCCCCCGGGCATCAGGCGACGCCGGGGTCACCGGAAAGGCAACCGGTGTCCGGCGCCGCCAGCGTTGTCTACTCCCCGGAGATCTCGACCGACGTGATCACGACCGGGGTCACCGGACGGTCCATGCGTCCGGTCCGCACGTGCCCGATGGCCGACACAACGTCGCGGCTCGCTTGGTCAGCGACCTCACCGAAGATCGTGTGGCGGTAGTTCAGGTGCGGGGTGGGGCCCAGCGTGATGAAGAACTGCGACCCGTTGGTCGCGGGGCCGGCGTTGGCCATGGCCAGCAGGAACGGGCGGTTGAACAGATGGTCGGGGTGGAACTCGTCGCCGAACTGGTACCCCGGCCCCCCGGTGCCCGTGCCGAGCGGGCAACCGCCCTGGATCATGAAGCCGTCGATGACCCGGTGGAAGGTGAGACCGTCGTAGAACTGTCCCGTCGTCGTCGCCCCGGTCTTCGGATCGCGGTACTCCTTGGTGCCGGTCGCGAGTCCCACGAAGTTGGCGACGGTGGTCGGCGCCGCCTCCGCGAAGAGGGTGATACGGATGTCCCCATGGTTGGTGTGGAGGGTAGCGGTCTGCGCCACGCTGGTTCCTTTCTGACGGGCCGTGCGGTCTGTCCCTGCAGCGTACCCCGGGCGGGAGCCCTGTTCCGCTCCGGGCCCGGCCCGCTACGGTGGGAGGACGCGACCACGCGACCACAACCATCGGAGGACATCGTGAACCGGAAGGAATGGCAGCGCGCCGTCGGTGACACCACCCACGCCGCGACCGACAAGGGCAAGGAATACCTCGCCCAGGCCCAGGAGGCGCTCCAGCAGGCCCAGGAGTACCTGGCCCCGCGCGCCCAGGAAGCACTGCACGAGGCGCAGGAGGCACTGCACGAGGCCCAGGGGCGCATCACCCCGATCGCCCAGGACGTGAAGCAGAAGAGCGCGCGTCTCGCAGCGGACACCCTGGACACCCTGCAACCTCGCATCGAGGAGGCGCTGGAGAAGGTCTCCCCGGCGGTGGAGGACGTGTACGAGCGGATCGCCCCGGCTCTGGAGCACGCGCGCGAGGCCGTCACCCGTGACCTCCTGCCCCGTGTGAACACCGCTCTCCACGAGGCAGCCGAGCACCCTGCCGCCGTCGAGGCGCAACAGCGGCTCAGCGCCGCGACCGCGGCCCTGTCCGGCGACCTGAGGCTCCCCGAGAAGAAGAAGAGCGCCGGCGTCCTGGCGACCATCGGCAAGGTGGCCGTGATCGGCGCCCTCCTGACCGGCATCGTCGTGGCCCTCCGGAAGTTCCTCGCCCCGCAGGAGTCGGGATGGCAGGCCCACCAACCCAGCACGCCGTACGTCCCGCAGCCCACCGCGAACCTGGCCGAGGAGTTCGCGGCCAAGGCTCAAGGGGCTGCCGACGCCGTCGCGGAGAAGGCAGCGGAGGCGGAAGAGGCCGCTGCCGAGGTCGCCGAGGACATCAGCGACGCTGCAGCGGACGTCGCCGAGGACATCTCTGACGTCGCCGAGGACGTTGCCGACGAGGTCTCGGAGGTCGCCGAAGACGTCGCCGACGAGGTCCGTGAGGGTGATGCCGCCCCTTTCGCGGCTAGCCCGTACGGGGCGGGCTCCTATGTCGGGAGCGAACCCCCTGAGGGCTACAGCATCAAGGGCAACGAACGCTCGATGAAGTACCACGTGCAGGGCAACGGTGGGTACGAACGCACGATCGCAGACGTGTGGTTCTCCAGTGAGGAAGCCGCCGAGGCCGCAGGGTTCAAGAAGGCCCAGCGCTGAGGAGTCCTCCGGGGGCGCGACCAGCGGGTCGCGCCCCCGTGTCGTCGGTTGACCTGCCGGCGGACGCGCAGCGTCCCGCACCCGGAGCCGTCTCGGTCGGCGCCGAAGATTCGTGAAAAGTACTCGCGCCCCGCACTCACAAATCCCCCTCCTTGCAGGCCTTCTTCAAGTGAGAAGACTTCCCGAGGAGGCCCCCATGCACTGTCCGTCGACCCTCGACGTCCACTCCCCCTCCGCCGGCCCCGGCCATCCCGTGCGGGACTGGGTGGAGGCCGAGCCCTTCCGCGCCCATCTGCACCACCTCGCCGAGACCACCGGGGTGCCGTGGCAGCTCCTGGCGCTGCATGCCGGCATCTCGCTGGCCCTGGCCGACCACCTGATGAACGGACGCCGCGGGAGGCACGTCAGGCGCCTGAGCAAGGCCAGCGCGTCCCACATCATGGCGGTCTCCGCGCAGGACGCCGCCACGTTGGGCACGGTCTGGGTACGGGCAACCCTTGCCCGGAGGCGCACCAACTCCCTCATCCGCCTGGGGTGGCCCCGTACGACGCTTGCTCCCGCCCTCGGAATCGCCCCCGCGGAGTTGGACTCGCTGCTGGCCGGCAGGACGGAGTGGGTCACCCGCCTGCTCGACCTCCAAGCCGCGTGGCTGGTGTCCGACAACGAACTGGTCCGCCCCCGGGCCGTGGCCTGACCGGCCGTTAGACTGGCGTTCATGCTCTGGCCCGCCCCCGCCACGGCCGCCCTGCTCGTCGCAACCCTCGTGGCCGCGCTCACGGCGGCCTGGACGCCATTCGCTCTCGCGCACCTTCCCGAGCCGCCTGACGCGCAGGGGAAGCCGACCTACCACGCACTGCGGACGCCCGGGTTCGTCGCGGTCGTGGGTGCGGTCTCGCTCGCGGCCGGGGTCGTGGCGTTTCCCTCCGTGGCGAGCGCCCACTGGCCCACGTGGGCCGCCCTCGTGGCGACCTGCGTGCCGGCAGCCGTCGTCGACGCGCGCACGACGTACCTGCCGCTCCGCCTGACTCAGGCCGCCTGGGTCGCGGTCGGACTCGGGGTCGCCTGGGCTACGGCCGCCACCGCGGACGCCGGCGTGGCCATGGGCGCTCTCGTCGGTGCCCTGCTGCTGGGCGGGTTCTTCCACCTCGTGTGGCGCGTGTCGGGAGCCATCGGCTACGGCGACGTCCGGCTCATGGTGAGCATCGGCGCAGCGGCCGGGAGCCTGTCGGTGGGCCACGCCCTGCTGTCGCTCCTGCTCGGGACGGCTGTGGGGGCGGCCTGGGCCGTGGTGCACCGCGTCCGGCGCGGGCCGGGCGCCTTCGCCTACGGTCCCGCCCTGCTCACGGGCCCGTTCCTGGCGTTGCTGGTCGCCGCGGGCTAGTGTCCCGCGCCGTTGATTCGTTGAAGAAGTCGACCGAGTGAGGCGAGGATC
>CAZZGU010000180.1:0-1949 GCA_964653755.1 uncultured Nigerium sp.
GGGCGACTCGCGCCACGCGGAGTCGACGAGGCCGGCCTTCTTGAGCCGCGCGAGGAGCGGATAGACGGTGCCCGCGCTGATCGCCAGGGCCGGATGGGCGGCGAGGTCGTCGACGAGTTGGGATCCGTAGCGGGGTTCGGCGGCGAGCAGGCCCAGCACGGCGATCTCGACGACCCCCTTGCGGATCTGCGACACCCAGGCGTCGTGTTCGTGAGGCATGGCAACATGCTATGACCAGCTACCTTGTTTCGCAAGGTAGCTGGTCTCCTCGCCGAGGGCCTGCCTTACGTCCGCCGAGGGCCCGCCTTACGTCCGCCGAGGGCCCGCGTTACGTCCGCCGAGGGCCCGCGTTACGACGTCAGGGAGTAGGCAGGTTGCTGGACACGTTCGGTGGGCGCAGGCGCCCGCCCAGCAGGCGAGCACGCCCCTCGACCAGATCGACGACCCGGGCCGCAGACTCCTCCAGGGCCATGTCCGTCGCGTCCAGCACCGGACAACCCAACTGACGATGGAGGCGCGCCACGGCGTCCAGCTCGTCGTGGATGTGGGCGAGATCTGCGTAGCCGTCCTTCATGCGGAGGACCCCGAGACCCTTGACCCGCGCGGAGCGGATCTGCTGCAGCCGCTCGGCCTTCATGGTGAGGCCCACCACCCGCCACTTGTCGACGGCGAACAGCTCGGCCGGCGGGGCAATCCCCGGCACGATCGGCACATTCACGGCCTTGTAACCCATGTACCCCAGGAAGATCGACAGCGGGGTCTTGCCTGAACGAGACGGGCCCACGATGCAGATGTCACATTCACCGAGGGACGCCGGCGCCGCCCCATCGTCGTTGCGCACGGCGAAGTCGATCGCCGAGATGCGGACGAAGTAGTCGGCCTCCACGCCCACTGGACGGAGCGGAACCTGGTCCGGGGCGGTCCCGCTGATCTTCTGCAGGGCGTGCATCGCGTCGGTCATCAAGTCGGCGTAGGGCACGTCCAGTTCCCGGCACGCGGACTTCACGAGGTCGGCCAACTCCACGTTGACGAGCGTGAAGAACACCGCAGTGGGCTTGCCCGCACGGGCGCGGACGGCGTCCAGGGCCTTGATCAGCGCTGCGGTGGTGTTCATCCGGCGGTGGCGAACCAGCCGGAACTCCCGGCTCGGGAACTGCGCCACCGCCGCCCGCGCCAACCGGGCGCCCGACTCACCGGTGGAATCGGCCAGCAGATGGATCTCCAACGGTTCCTCAGCCACCCGGGCTCCCCTCTGTCGTGCGGGGGGCGAGCCCCGCCGCTGACAGCAACGCTAGTGGGTGTCCTGGTGGGTCCGGGGTTCGGAGGGCGGGCCCTCGGCGGACGTAAGGCAGGCCCTCGGCGGACGTAAGACGGGCCCTCGGCGGACGTAAGGCAGGCCCTCGGCGGACGTAAGGCAGGCCCTCGGCGAAAGTCAGGGGGCCAGCAGCGTCCGGTCGCTGAGGACGGCGCCCTTGGTCTTCTCGAACTGCGTCATCAGGTCCCCGACGGTGGCCTTGGCCTTCTGCTCTCCGGCCAACTCGAAGATGATCTGCCCCTCGTGCATCATGATCAGACGGTTCCCCAGCTGCAGCGCCTGCTCCATGTTGTGCGTGACCATCAGCGTGGTCAGGCCGTAGCGCTCGACGGACTTCCTGGTCAGGTCGGTGATGAGCTGGGCACGTTGCGGGTCCAGTGCGGCGGTGTGCTCGTCGAGCAGCAGGATCCTCGGACGGCTGAACGTCGCCATCAGCAGGCTCAACGCCTGCCGCTGCCCCCCCGAGAGCAGGCCCACGTCAACCTTCAGCCGGTTCTCCAGACCCAACTCGAGCAGCTGCAGCTCCTGACGGAAGATGGCGCGCTTCGCCGCCGTCACGGCCCGCCTCAAGCCCCGCCGCTGCCCCCGGGCGAACGCCATCGCCAGGTTCTGCTCCACGGTGCCGCGCGGGCTC
>CAZZGU010000180.1:1959-3061 GCA_964653755.1 uncultured Nigerium sp.
TTGTGAAAATCGATTTTTTCCTTTGCGGTGACGCCCCAGCCCAGGCCGCGGAAGGTGCCGCGCCTCAGGGCGAGGGCAAGGTTCTCCTGGATCTCCATGTCCGCGGCGGTGCCCATCAGCGGGTCCTGGAAGACGCGCCCGACGTAACGCGCCACCTTGAAGTCGGGCAGCTTCGTGACGTCGGTGCCGTCGATCCAGACCGACCCCTTCTCGGGCCGGAATGCGCCGGCCACGATGTTCAGCAGGGTCGACTTTCCGGCGCCGTTGGAGCCGATGACCGTGACGAAGTCGCCCTCGGCCAACGTGAGGCTGACGTCGTCCAGCGCCACCTTCTCGTTCGCGGTGTGGGCGAAGAAGACCTTGGTGACGTTGCGGATGTCGAGCATCAGACCTCCTGAAGCTGCCGGGTGCGTCGCCGCGCGCGCATCCGACGGAAGACGTCCAGCCGTGGCAACAGCAGCGCCATGATGACGAGCACCGCCGAGATCAGCTTCATGTCGTTGGGGTTGAACCCGACGCTCAGGGCCAACTGGATGACGAGCCGGTAGACGATCGACCCCACGACGACGGCGAGCGTCGCGACAACGAAGTGCCGGCTCGGGATCAACGCCTGCCCGATGATCACCGAAGCCAGGCCGGCCACGATGAGGCCGATCCCCATGCCGATGTCCGCGTAGCCCTGGTACTGCGCCATGAGGGCGCCGGCGAGCCCGACCATGGCGTTCGAGATGACCAGGCCCAGGATCTTGGTGAAGTCGGTCGAGACGCCCTGAGCGCGAATCATCCGCTCATTGTCGCCGGTCGCCATCAGCGCCAGGCCGAGGTCGGTGCTCAAGAACCAGTCGAACACGGCCATGAAGGCCAGGACGACCCCGGCGAAGAGCGCCACCGAGACCGCGGTACCGAACAGGCCGGCGTCCCGAAGCCCGGACAGCAGCGTGTCGCTGCGGAGCAAGGGCAGATTGGCCCGGCCCATGATCCGCAGGTTGATCGAGTACAGCGCGATCTGCGTGAGGATGCCGGCCAGCAGCGGGTTGATGTCCCCTTTGGTGTGCAGCAGGCCCGTCACGAAGCCCGCCGTGAGCCCGGCGGCGACCGCGAC
>CAZZGU010000180.1:3071-5269 GCA_964653755.1 uncultured Nigerium sp.
GCTCTAGCTTACACCAACCGCCCGACGATCTTCCAGTCCGGCCGCCCCGCCGGCCATCGCTCCGAGGGCGGTCGCAACGAGGGGCGGGTAGCCGGCGATGATCAGGGCGGCCGCCAGCGCGGCGCCCGTGGTGAAGCTGCCATCGACCGTCAGATCTGGAAAGTCGAGGACCCTGAACGTCAGATAGACACCCAGGGCCATCAACCCGTAGATCAGGCCGAGGTCGATTGCTGCGACCATGCGAGGGAGCTCTCCCGACTACTGCTCGTTGACCTGGATCACTGCTCGTAGACCTGGGACGCCTCGGCGACGAGGTCGTCGGGCAACGTGACGCCCATGCGCTCGGCGGCGGCCTTGTTGACCACGAGGGCGAGGTCCTTCTGGCTCTCGACCGGCATGGTGGCGGGGTCCGCACCTTCGGTGAGGATCTTCACGGCCATCTCGCCGGTCTGGTAGCCCAGCTTCGCGTAGTCGAGGCCGTACGTGATGAGCGCGCCGTTCTTGACCGAGTCGCCCTCGCCCGCCACGAGCGGGATCTTCTTCGCCTCGGCGTGCGCGATGACGGCGCTCAGGCCCGCGACGACGTTGTTGTCGGTCGGAACGTAGATCGCGTCGACGTCGAGCGAGCTCACGGCCTGCTGCACCTCACCGGTCGTCGTGATGGTCTTCTCGACGAGCTCCAGCCCCAGGCCCGGGGCGGCCTCGCGAGCGGCGGCCACCTGGACCTCACTGTTCACCTCGCCGGAGCTGTAGATCACGCCCACGGTCCTCGCGTCGGGCTTGATGCGCTTGATCAGCGCCAGCTGCTCGGCGACGGGGTTCATGTCGGTCGTGCCGGTCACGTTGGCGCCGGGCGCCTCGTTCGAGGCCACGAGCTTCGCGGCGACCGGGTCGGTGACGGCCGTGAAGAGGATCGGGACGTCGGTGAGCACCTGCGCGCTCGCCTGCGCCGTCGGCGTGGCGATCGCGAGGACGAGGTCCAGATCCGCGCCAGCGAACTTGTTGGCGATCGAGGTGGCGGTGGCCTGGTCGCCCTGAGCGTTCTGCTCGTCGTAGGTGACCTGGAGGCCGGCGTCCGCCAACGCCTGCTTGAACCCCTCGCGCGAGGCGTCCAGCGAGGCGTGGGAGACGATCTGGGTGATGCCGATCTTGTAGGCCGTGGCCGCATCGGCAGAGCCGCTGGGGGTCGCGCTCGGCGTCGAGCTCGAGCATCCGGACAGGACCAGCGCGGTAGCCGCGACGAGCGCAGCGAGGGCGCGCACGGGGGACTTCATTGGGAGGGCTCCTTCCAGCGGGCGGCCGGGGCCGGCACAGTGCGGCCAAGGCTAGCGCGTCGGGCTGTCGGCGCGCGCGGGAGGTCCGCGTGACAAGAACAACACGCACCGGACGCCGGCGCGCGGCCCCTCACAGCGCAGCGAGGGCGCGGGCTGGATGATTCGTGATCACGGCGTCCACCCCAAGGTCGGCGAGGCGCCGCACCTCGGCCGGGACGTCGACCGTCCAGACGTGGATACTCAGGCCGGCGTGCGCGCACCGACGCACGAACTTCGGCCCCCGGACGGCGCGGGCCGGCGGATGGAGGGCGGTGGCCTTGAGCTTCGGCACGTAGTCCCAGGGGCGGTAGAGCCGCTCGGAGTAGAGCGCGCCGAGGGTCAGTCCGCGGTCGAGATCGTGCAGGCGGAGCAAGGAGTAGTGGTTGAAGGACGACAGCACGACAGGTCCGGACGCCGGACGCCCGGCCAGGATCTCGACGACGCGCTCCTCCATGCCCTTGTAGCGCATCTTCGAGTTCTTCAACTCGATGTTGAGGGTCACCCCGGTGCCGCGGGTGAGGTCGAGCACCTCCCCCAGGGTGGGGATCCGCGTGCCCGCGAAGCCCTCGTGCCGGACGCCGGCGTCCAGGGCTCGCAGCTGGTCGAGGCTGTGGTCCGCGACCCAACCGTGACCGTCGGTCGTCCGCTCCAGGGTCTCGTCGTGGATCACCACGACCTGGTCGTCCCGGGTGAGCTGCACGTCGAACTCGAGGCCCTGGGCGCCCTGCTCCAGGGCGAGTTCGAAGGCGGGAAGCGTGTTCTCCGGCGCGTCGGCGCTCGCGCCACGGTGGGCCCAGACCTGCGTCATGACTCCACTGTGGCACGCCGGGGACGCGGGCCCTCGGCGGACGTAAGGCGGGCCCTCGGCGGACGTAAGGCGGGCCC
>CAZZGU010000181.1:0-5261 GCA_964653755.1 uncultured Nigerium sp.
ACTTCGACAGCTTCGACATCGAAGCCTTCGACGCGGACTCTGACGGCATGCCCTGCCACGGCAACGTGTCGATCGCGCCCTACTCGGTCCTCGTGTACAGCCAGGATCCCGCCTGACCGCCTGACAGGGGCGGACGCGGCGACAGGACGCAACAACGCCCGGGGGGCCGCCGCGTGGTGCGGCGGCCCCCCGGGCGCGTGGTCCGGCGGTCAGTTCTCGGAGCGCGACTCCTCCGACTGAACGTCCTCGGCCTGGAACGGAGCGTCGGCGGTGCCCACGACGGGCTCGGGCGTCGCAGCCTCACCCTCGGACTCCCCGGACGCCGCGGAGTCCGCAGCCTCGTGGAGATCGAACGCACCCGGATGGTCGCCCTTCTCCGGCTTCTCCGCCTTCTCGCCCTTGGCAGCCTGGGCTGCCTGGCCCGCGAGGTTCTCCACGACGTGACGACCGCGGTCGGCGAGATCGTGGTAGGCCTTCGTCGCCTCATCCACCAGGTTCTTGAACTGGTCGGGCATCTGGTCGACGAACTTCTTGAAGTTCGGGTCCACGCCGTCGGGGGTCACGTCGTCCAGCGTCTTGCGCTGCTGCTCGTAGAGCACCTTGGCCTTGGCTGCGACGCTGTCGGCGATGCCGGCTGCGGCGTAGGCGGTCTCCGTGGCGATCTTGATGATCATCTCGCCGAGGCGCTCGGGCGTCATCTTCTCGTCGTCATGACGGGGGTTGGTCGGATCGGACATGTGTCACTCCTTGTGATGGGCCGGTGCTTCCGGCTGGTCGGTTTCGGATGTGCGGATGGTCGGGGGGGTCGGCTCTCCGGGCTCATCGCGCGTTGCCCTGAACGCCCGGTAGACCTCCAGGAGAGCCTGCTTCTGCGCGTCGGTCAGGATCGGGTCGTCGCGGATCGCACGCTCCAGCGAGGTGGGACGCACCTCGTCCGGATCGAGGAGGCCGGCCCGCTCGTAGAGCGACTCGGCCGAAACCTTGAGTGCCTGCGCTAGCTGCGCGAGCACCTCCGCGGAGGGCCTGCGAAGGCCCCGCTCGATCTGACTGACATAGGGATTCGAGATCCCGGCTCGCTCGGCGAGTTGCCTCAGTGACATCTCGGCCGCGCGACGCTGGCTGGCGATGAAGTCACCCAACGACTGCCGCTCCTGCGGCTGGGTGTCTGCTGCGCCTTCCATGCCCACCAGTCTGCTAGCGCCAGCTAGCGGGATCAACCCCCTGCGTCGGACTCATCACCCCGACCGACCCCTGAGTTTCCCTCAGGGTTTCGACGTGTGCTAGCTGTCGCGCGTTAGCGAGGCTGGCGCGGACGCCTGGCAGATCAGAACAGCACCCGCACCCGTTGGAGTTCTTCCAGCACCGCGGACGCCCCGGGCTCGGCTGACAGCCCGGCCTCCGCCTCGGCGAGCTTGCGGCGTCCGGCCCGCGCAACCAGGCGGTAGCGGTAGGCGCGCGTGACGTAGGGGAGGCAGACGACGGTGTCGTCCGGGCCGGGGAGGTCGGCGTCCAGTTGTTCCCGCACGGCGGCCAACTTGCCCGCGCGGGCCTTCTCCGAGGCGGAGAGCCAGTAGCTGAACGTCGTGACCAGCTCGACGAGGTCGCCCTTCGTGGTCTCGCGCTCCCAGGCGAACTCGGCGCATTCGCGCGGCTGGAAGTCCGCCCCCATCGACCTCGCGAGTCGCCGCGTCGCGCTGGGCCGGCGCTTCAGGCCGCGCTGGGCCACCTGGTAACGGGCCACCCAGGCGACCGACGTGTCCGGGTCGTTCCAGGCCATCGCGAGCCAACCGCCAGGACGCAGCACGCGGGACGCCTCCGCGGCCGCTCGCTCGCGGTCGACCCAGTGCCACGCCTGGCCGTACACGACTGCGTCCACCGAGGACGTCACCAGCCCGGTCACCTCTCCCGTGCCTGCGCGTACCTCGACTCCGGGCAGCGTCGCCGCCAGGACGCCGCGCATCCGCGCGAGGGGCTCGACCGCGACGACGTCGTGGCCTGCGTCGACCAGGGCGGCAGCGAGCTGCCCCGTCCCGGCCCCCACGTCGGCGACGCGTGCGGCGTCCGCCGGAACGAGCCAGGCGACGGCGTCCGGGGGGTAGTGCGGACGCAGGCGCGCGTAGCGTTCGGCGCCGGGGTCGAACGCCCCGGCGTGGACGTCGCTGCGCGCGGGCACGGGCCCTCCCCCCGGTTTTGGTGCCGATCATAGGCTGGGGTTCCGACGAAGGAGGGTCATGTTCGGTCGCTCAAGAATGGTGGATCCCCGGATCGCGCTGCGCGGGCGCGACCAGCCCGTGCTGCGCGCCGGCGTCCGGCACGCGGTGTTCGGGACGCCGGTGGGCGAGGTCCCGGAGGGGTCGATGGTCGCGTACTTCGCGCTCGGATGCTTCTGGGGCGCGGAGAAGCTCTACTGGCAGGCCGAGGGCGTCACCTCGACGGCGGTGGGTTACCAGGGCGGGTACACCCCGAACCCGACCTACGAGGAGGTCTGCACGGGGCGCACCGGTCACACCGAGACCGTGCGGGTCTGCTTCGACCCTGCCCGGACAAGCTACGACGCTCTCCTGCGCCTCTTCTTCGAGAACCACGACCCCACCCAGGGGATGCGCCAGGGCAACGACATCGGCACGCAGTACCGCTCCGCGATCTTCACGGTCGACGACGCGCAGGCCACCGAGGCCGTCCGCGTGCGCGACCAGTTCGCGGTCGCCTTCGCGAACGCGGGCTTCCGGCCGATCACGACGGAGATCGCGCCCGCAGGGGACTTCTGGTTCGCAGAGGACTACCACCAGCAGTATTTGATCAAGGTCCCCCACGGGTACTGCCCGATCCACGCGACCGGCGTCACCTGCCGCTGAGGGCCTGACCGGCCGCTGAGGGCCTGACCGGCCGCTGAGCGACGGGAGCGGCCCTACCTATACTGCGGAGGAGTCGAAAGTCGTCACGGGGGAGGCCCATGTCCGCGCTTGTCCTTGCGCCCGTGCTGCTGGCGGTGGTGCTGGTCGTCAGTGCGCTCGGCAAGCTGCGTGATCCCTCGGCCGCCGCGGCAGCGTTCGACGCGTTGCGCGTGCCCCCGCTGCTCGCGGCACCCTGGCTGCGCCGGGCGCTGCCCTGGGCGGAGATCACGCTCGGCGTGGCGGTGGTCGCCCTGCCGCGCCCCTTCGGGGTCGTCGCCTCGCTTGCGGCGGTGGGTCTGTTCGCCGCCTACACCTGGCTGGTGGCGCGCGCGCTTCGCTCTCCGGAGGACGTCAACTGCAGCTGCTTCGGCAGCCTCACGTCGGGTCGGGTGACGCGCTGGACGCTGGTGCGGAACGTCACGTTGGTGGCCGTGGCCGCCCTTGCCGTCGTGGACTCGTTCGAGGGCCGGGCGCCGGTCGTCCGTGCCGTGGAGCCCGGGTCACTCGGGTGGGTCACCGGCGCGGCCGCGGTGGCGTGGGTGGTCCTCACGATCCTGCACGAGCCGGTCGCGCAACCGGACGCCGACGTGGCGGGGGCCGAGTCGCCGGCGTCCGCCGAAGAGGACCACGACGAGGACGACTACGTGCGCCTGCCCATACCCTTCGCGGAACTCACGGACGCCTCGGGGGCAACCCACCAGTTGCGGCAGCTCGCTCGCCAGCGGGCGGTACTCCTGGTGTGGCTCTCCCTGGGGTGCGGCAGCTGCCAGACGATCCTCGACCGGCTCCCGGAGTGGGCCGACCGACTGGGCTTCGTCGACGTCCGGCCCGTCTTCTTCCGCTCCGACGGAGTCGCCGCCCGGCTGCCCACGTTCGCCGAGCACCACCTGCTCGACCCCGTCGGCCACGCGCAGGAGATCTTCACCACCCGCGGCACGCCGATGGCCGTGCTGCTCGGAGCCGACGGCCTGGTGGCAGGAGGGCCCGTGCTCGGCGTCGACGCCGTCACCGCACTCGTCGAGGACATCATCGCCCAGCTCGACGACGCCGCCGCCGAGGCGTCCGGTGCGGAGGGCGCCGCCGAGGCGTCCGGTGCGGAGGTGATGACGTGACCACCCTGGAGGTGTACGGCCTTGCCACGCGCACGGCCGTCCACCTCGGAGGCTCCCGCGCCGACGAGCTTGCGGCGGCGGTCCGGGTGGCGTGGTCCCGGTGCCTCGCTCCCCTCGGTGACGAACTGCCCGGGGAGGACGTGTCCGCGCGCCTCGACGCCCCTGGAGAGGCCCCCGAGGACGCCGCGCGTCACGGCGCTTCCGCGCCGGGGACCGTCCGCGGGACTGACCTCGCCTCGGTGCTGCAAACGCTGACCCAGCGGATCACGCAGGCGAAGATCACCGCCCAGACCGGGCGCCTGCTCATGTTCCACGCCGGCTCGGTCGCCGACCCCGCCACCGGCGCCGCCCTCGCCTTCATCGCCCCTGGCGGAACCGGGAAGACCACTTTGGCGAGCACGCTGGGCCGTCGGCTGGGCTACGTCACCGACGAGACTGTCGGGCTCGATCCCGAGGGCCGCGTGCAGCCCTACCCCAAGCCCTTGTCGGTGCGCGGAGGGAGGTCCGCCGGCCCCAAGGTCGAGACTTCCCCGGACGAACTGCTGCTGCTGAAGGCTCCACCGTCTCCCACCGTCGCGCGGTTCCTCCTGTTGGAACGCGCCGACGACCTCACCGGCCCGACATTCGAGGAGCTGACCGTCTATCACGCCATCGCCGCCATGACACCGGAGTCGTCGGCGCTCAGTGCGCTCCCCCGTCCGCTGCACCTCCTGGCGGGCCTCCTCGACGGCCTCGGACCCGTGCTGCGGGTGAGATACGCCGAGGCCGCCAGTCTCGTCGACCCCTTGCGGGAGTTGCTGGGCACGGAGGCGAGGACGCCGTGATGCTGCACCGCGTCGAACCCGTCGACCACCTCGAGACCGAAGAGGGCGAGCTCGTGCTCTATGAGCGCGAACTCGTGGCCTTGAATCCCCTCGCCTCCGTGGTGTTCGCGTTGTGCGCCCAGCCGACGACGATGGAGGCGCTGGCCGTCCATCTGGCGGAGGTTTTCGGCGCCCCGGACGGTGTCTCCGTCCTCGAAGCGACGCGCGACATCGTGGACCAACTCGTCGCGCGCGGCGTCCTCACGCGCCAAGGCTGAGGACGCCCGCCAAGCTCGCCGAGGGCCCGCATTATTCGTGTCGAGGGCCCGCGTTATGGGCGCCGAGGGCCTGCGTTATTCGTGTCGAGGGCCTGCGTTATTCGTGTCGAGGGCCCGCGTTATGGGCGCCGAGGGCCCGCGTTATGGGCGCCGAGGGCCCGCGCTATTCGTGTC
>CAZZGU010000182.1:0-5225 GCA_964653755.1 uncultured Nigerium sp.
CTCCACGCTGGCTGGCGGTGGCGCCACCGGAAAGACCCACAGCAGCGCCTGACCCCAGAAACCTCCCTCGCCCAGGGCTGGTGCCCAGCCTCGCGCCAGCATGGCGGGCACGAGCAAGAGGCCCATCACCCAGAAGGGGACCAGGAGCCGGCTCAACGCGGTGGCCACCCCGTGGGCGGGCTCGTGTGGGAAGGAGTCGAGCCAGGCGGCCATCCTCGCTCCCCCCACTGCACAGGCGAGCCCGGCCATCGGCACCACGACGATTCGCCAGCGGTCGGGGAGCCAGGGAAAGGCGAGCACCACGAGCAGGGCGACGATGACGAGGACGTCAAGCCAGGAACGCCCGCGCCCCGGGACGTCGTCGGCTGCGGCCTCGTTCGCCTCCGCCACTCACACCACCGCCGCGGTCCCCGCGGACACCGCGGAGGGCGACACGGAGCCGGCAGGCACGACCGACGCGCCGCCGTCGATCGATCCGGTCCGGACCAGCTTGTTCCAACCGACCTGGACCCCCTTGACCGCCAGGAGGACCGCGGTGTACAGCAGGTAGGCGCGCATCGGGTCCGCGATGAGGCGATAGACGGGTGCGACGAGGAGGTGGCGCGGGTCGTCCCTCATGAGGACGACGGCGATGGTGCTCAGCAGGACCTGAACGACCATGAAGGCCCCCCAGTACGCGAGCAGCATCGGGCCTTCCCCCCGCTCCACCGCTGCCAAGGCCATGAAGGCAACCAGCGGAAGGAAGACAATGGGGAACGCGAAGCTGAGCACGTAGTTCGGCATCACGAACCAGCCGAGCCACCCGGAGTGACGACGGAACAGCATTGAGCGGTGCTTCCACATGGCCTGCAACGTCCCGTAGGTCCAGCGGACGCGCTGGGTCAGGAGCGCGTCCACGGTCTCGGGAGCCTCGGTGTAGGCGAGAGCCTCGTCATCCTGGGTGACACGCCAGCCATGCCTGTGCAGTGACAACGCGAGGTCGCAGTCCTCTGCCAGGGTGTCCGTGGAGTAACCGCCGGCCTCGAGGATCGCCGTGCGTCGCCAGGCTGCACAGGCGCCCGGAATGATCGAGATGGCACCGAGCGCATCCTGGGCCGAACGATCCAGCCCGATCTGCGAGACATACTCAAGTCCCTGCCATCGGGTCAGCATGTTCCGGCTCCGGTTCCCCACGCGAACGACACCCGCGACGCCACCGAGCGTGCCCGCCTCGTCGAGAGCGAAGTGTCGCACCATGCGGGCGATCGTTCCGGACGTCATCACCGTGTCAGCGTCGAGGGTCACGACGACTTCACCCGCAGCGGCGCGCACACCGTTGTTGAGGGCCGTGGACTTGCCGCCGTTGGGCTGCTGGAGCAACCGGACACGAGGATCCTCCGACGCGACCAGGCGGACCTCGTCTGCGGTGCTGTCGGAGGAACCGTCGTCGACGACCAGCACCTCGGTGATCGGGTAGTCCGACGCAAGGATCGACCGCAGCGTTCTCGCAATCACAGTCTCCTCGTTGTACGCGGCCAGGACCACCGACACGGGAAGGGAGGTGTCGCGGGCGGTGGGGAACACGATCCGCTTGCGCCGGCGACGCCGCCACAGCGCCAGGAGAACGTTGAGGAAGCCGACCACGAGGACCGCGACGACAGAGAACCAGAAGACTCCGGCCAGAATCGCTGACGGCGAGACGAACATCAGTTGGGAGACTCCCAACGTCACCGTGTCCCAGATCGTGGCGGCCGCAACCGCGTTCCCCGCGACGAGGGACGGCTGGGTTTGCGGCATGGTCTGGAACGCGTAGCCCTGGGCCCTGGCGTACGGGATCAGCCGATTCAGGTAGGCGAGGACGATTTCCCGGTGGGCACCGCCACCGTCGTGCAGAAGGATCGTGACGTGGTCACCCTCCAGGACCGGCAAGGGGATGTCCGCTCCCCGACCTCCCGTTGCCGCCACGTGCCAGTCGAGCGTGTCGAAGTCGTACGACGCGTGTTGGTAACCGAGACGCTGGGCCTGCGCAAGCCCGAAGATGCTGGCCTGTTGATCCTTGATCTCCATGGAGTCGTAGGGCATCCGCCAGAAGGACGCCTCGTGGCCGGTCAGTGCCCGGACGGCCCGCTCGGTCGAGACCAACTCCCACTGCTGGAGCCACCCCGTCAGTTCGTCGAACTCGGGGTGGGTCATCGTGTGGATGCCCACGGAGTGCCCCTCGCGCACCATGCGCCGCAGCAGCAGGGGACGGGCGATGGCTTCGCGCCCAACCACGAAGAACGTCGCCGGCACCTTGTGCAGGCTCAACAGGTCGAGGAGTTCGGGGGTGACTGCAGAAGGTCCGTCGTCGAAGGTGATCGAGACCGTCTTCGCTGTTCCCTCCGCGTAGCCGAAGTGCTGGATGGCGTACCTGTGATCCCCCAGGGCAGCGACCTCCGTGGGCGTGAGGTCCGCCAGACGCTCGCCGGTCCACGGCTCCACCCCCACGAACTGGTCGCCAGCATGCTCCACCCTGATGACGCGCTCCATCGGTCCCGTTCCGATCACCGGGGCATCGTGGCGGAGCTCGGACCGGGTCAGCGGTCGGGACGGATCGGCGCCGTTCAGAAGAGGGACGGAGAACACGGCGGGGATCGCGATCCCCAAGCCGACCGCGACCACGACGGTGAGGCTGATCAGCGCCACTCGGATCCGTCGCCAGCGCGTTCCGCTGGGATCCAGGAACACAGGGCGGTGTTCCTGGGCGGCGACCAGTTCCTGAACCAGTTCGTCACGCTTCTTCATGCTTCCCACTTCCTGGCGTGGGATCGGCTAGACGGGGCGTCCTACCGCCCCGCTCCCCCCGAGCACAGGCCAACATGGAGAGTTTAGTCCGGAGGACGGGGTGCGGTAAATCGACCGAATCGTGAGCTCCGTGGTCGCGTCCACCTCCCACGGGACGGCCGTCCTCCTCACAGGGTCGACCGGATGGTCGCCACAGCCGAGAACGTTCCCAACCGGCCCGGAGGATCTCTCGCTTCAGCCTGACATTAGCCAAAAATCTTGCCGCGTAGAACGACTTTGGCGCTATGATTGGTCAACTAGGCGTGCGTCGACGGCGGCGCACCCCGGGCCGGGCAGGAGCACGGTGGCTGTCGAAAGGGAGACCGGTATGACTGTGAGGGTGGTTCAGTGGGGACTTGGCGCGATGGGCTCCGGGATGGCGCGGCTCATGCTCTCCAAGGAGGGCCTCGAGGTGGTCGGTGCGATCGACTCGTGGTCGGAGCTGACAGGCAAGGATCTTGGCGAGGTCCTCGGCCTGGGTCATGACGTCGGGGTCCGGGTCACGAACGATCCAGCCGACGTGCTCGACCCTGAGAAGGTCGACTGCGTCGTCATCGCCACCACGTCCTGGGTCGCGCGGCAATTCGAGGACCTCGTCACCATCATCACCTCGGGGATCAACGTGGTCTCCATCGCCGAGGAGATGACTGCCCCTGCGGCCCAGAGCCCCGAATTGGCGGCCCGGCTCGATGAACTGGCCCGCCAACACCAGGTCTCCGTGTTGGGGACAGGGGTCAACCCCGGCTTCGTCCTGGATCTCCTGGTTGTCGTCCTGTCCGCGGGCTGCCACCGCGTGGATCGCATTGAGGCCCGACGCGTCAATGACCTCGCCCCCTACGGGCCCACGGTCCTGCGGACCCAGGGTGTCGGCCTGTCCCCGGAGGAGTTCGCCCTCCGCGTGGCGGACGGCACCGTGGTGGGGCACGTGGGGTTCCCCGAGTCCATCAACCTCATCTCGGACGCCCTGGGCCTCGGCGTCGACCGGGTGCTGGAGACCCGCGAGCCCATCATCGCGGACTCCGCCCGCTCGACCGCGCACATCCGGATCGAGCAGGGGATGGTCGCAGGGTGCGCACACACCGCGATCGGTTACCGGGGCGACGAGGAGGTCATCACACTGGTCCACCCGCAGAAGGTCTGGGGTGAGGACGTCACCCGGGTCACCGGCGACTACATCCACCTCCACGGCGTCCCCGAGGTGACGATGGCGATCGAGCCGGAGTACGCGGGCGGGATCGCCACGCAGGGGATCGCGGTGAACTCCATCCCGCTGGTCGTCGCCGCCCGACCGGGGCTGCTGTCGATGACCGACATCCCCGTCCCGGCGGCTCTCATGGGCCCGTCCGCCTTCCAGCGGGCCGAGCGGACGAAGGGGCGTGCGTGACGATGAAGGTTCCCGCTGGCGCATGGGTCGAGGTCGAGCGCGTGCTGCTCACCCCGGAGCAGCGCTCCCCCGCCCTGCCGGAGGACACCCGGCAGCATCCCTACGTCCTGAAGGTCTCGGGGTTCCTGGCCGGGGAGGCCGAGGTGGGCGACGAGGTGACGATCACCTCCATGATCGGGCGCGAACACATCGGGACGCTGCTGCGCGTCAATCCCAGCTACGAGCACAGCTTCGGACCGACGGTCCGGGAACTGCTGGTCATCGGCCTGAAGGGGGGGCAGAAGTGAAGGACATGTCCTACGAGGCGGTGATGGGTCGCAGCAACGAGATCATGCGTACCGCTCTCGGGATCGACTACGACGACTACCGCACGAGTGCCCTGGCGTTCGACTACGAACGCATGATGGCGGACGCCGGCTACACGATGGACGAGCTGCGCCGGATCCAGCTGGAGACGAAGGTCGGGAACACGCCCATCTTCGAACTCACGAACATCACCGAGGCCGTCCGGTCCTTCGCGCCTCCCGGCAAGGGGGCCCGGATCCTCGTCAAGGACGAGGCCGCCAACGCGTCCGGCTCGTTCAAGGCGCGGCGTGCCTCGATCTCCTGCTACGAGGCAGCGCGCCGCGGGTACGAGGGCGTCGCCACCGCGACCTCCGGCAACTACGGGGCGGGAGTGGCGTCCCAGGCCGCGATGCGCGGGCTGAAGTGCATCGTCCTGCAGGAGATGTTCGACAGCCGCGGCGTCGGCCAGCCCGAGATCGTCGAGAAGTCGCGGGCGTGCGAGGCCTACGGCGCCGAGGTGCAGCGACTCTCGGTGGGTCCGGAGCTGTTCTACCGGATGCTGCTGACGCTCGAGGAGACCGGCTACTTCAACGCCTCGCTGTACACCCCGTTCGGCATCCGGGGCGTGGAGACACTCGGCTACGAGCTCGCGCTCCAGGTGAAGGAGCGCTACGGGAAGTTCCCGGAGGCGGTCATCGCGACCAACGCCGGCGGGGGCAACCTGACCGGAACCGCCCGGGGCATGGCGAAGGCG
>CAZZGU010000183.1:0-5210 GCA_964653755.1 uncultured Nigerium sp.
GACGGGGTCGGGTACGGCAGCGCGATGATCGCCAACAAGGTGCCGGGTGTCTTCGCCGCCGTCGCCCAGGATCCGTTCTGCGCAACCTTGGCCCGGTCACACTCCGACACCAATTGCCTGTGCATCGGCGGCAAGATCATCGGTTCGGCGCTCGCGCTCGAGGTGGTCAAAGTCTGGATGACGACGGAGTGGCTGGGGGCCACTCAGGAGAAGTACGCCCGGCGCGTGGCCAAGGTGGTCGAGATCGACGCTCGACACCTGCCTCGGCTGTAGCTGGTTCGGATGGTGTGCGATGCCGGACCTGTCCCGCCGTGCCCTCTTCGCGCTGGGAGGCGCGGGGGTCAGACCTCGGGATGATGGGCGTGGTTCAGGTCACGTGACCCGCGGCCCCCGGGCTGAGGTCAAGTCGGCGCAGGAGTTGGGCGTTGGCCGCCACGACGAGGGTGGAGGCGGACATGAGCAGGGCGCCGACCTCCATGGGCAGGAAGAACCCCACGGGGGCGAGGACGCCCGCGGCGAGCGGCACGGCCACGATGTTGTAGCCGGCGGCCCACCACAGGTTCTGCTTCATCTTGCGGTAGCCAGCGCGGGAGAGCCGGATGACGGACAGCACCGAGCGCGGGTCGTCCGACGCAAGGATCACCCCGGCCGAGGCGATCGCGACGTCCGTGCCGGCGCCGATGGCGATGCCGACATCGGCCTGCGCGAGCGCGGGGGCATCGTTGACGCCGTCGCCGACCATCGCCACCGTCCGACCCTGGCGCTGGAGTTCGCTGACCTTCTCACTCTTGTGTTCGGGTCGGACGCCGGCGAACACCTGGTCGATGCCGAGTTCGGCAGCCACGGCCCGGGCGACCGGCTCGGCGTCCCCGGTGATCATGACCGCGTCGATGCCGAGGGCGCGGAGGGCGTCGATCGTCTCGCGAGACTCCGTGCGCACCTGGTCCTCGAGGGCCAGCGCCCCGGCGATCTTCCCGTCCACGAGGACGTGCAGGACGATCGCGCCCCGGTCGTACCACCCCGCCGCCACCGGCACGGGGGCCAGCCCGTGCTCGGCGAGGAGGTGCGGTCCGCCCACCGCGACCTGGTGGTTGCCCACCGTGGCCGTGACCCCGACCGCGGCTGAGGCGGAGAAGTCGTGCGCGCGAGGCACTGCGATCCCGCGTTGTGAGGCCGCGGCAGTGATTGCCCTGGCGAGCGGGTGTTCGCTGTCGGACTCGGCGGCCGCGGCGAGCGCGAGGACCTCATCCGGAGCAAACGCCGTGGTGGTCACGTCATGGAGCGCCGGATCGCCCTTGGTCAGGGTGCCGGTCTTGTCGAACAGCACGGTGTCGACCGTGCGCATGCGTTCGAGCGCGGCCCGATCCTTCACGAGGACGCCGGCAGCGGCCGCGCGCTCGGTGGAGATCGCCACCACGAGCGGGATCGCGAGTCCGAGAGCGTGGGGACAGGCGATGACCAGGACGGTGATCGCCCGGACGACCGCGAGGTCGGGGCTGCCGACGACAGACCAGGCCACGGCGGTGACGACCGCCGCGGATACGGCGAACCAGAACAGCCAGCGAGCGGCCGTGTCGGCCAGGAGTTGCGCGCGGCTGCTCGAGGACTGCGCCTCGGCGACCAGCCGCTGGATGCCGGCCAGGGCGGTGTCGTCCCCGACGGCGTCGACCGTGACCCGCAGTGCGTTGTCCGTGGCCACAGTCCCCGCAACGACGCGGTCGCCGACGGACCGGAGCACGGGGCGGGACTCGCCCGTCATCATCGACTCGTCGACGGCCGCCGTGCCCTCGACCACGGTGCCGTCGGCGGGGACGCGTCCCCCGGGGCGGACGACGATCACGTCGCCGAGCCGCAGGTCGGTCGGCCTGATCGTGACGACCACGTCGCCCGCGACCTTCTCCGCCTCATCCGGCAGGAGGGCGGCGAGAGCGTCCAGCGCGGAGGACGTCCTCGCGAGCGCGCGCATCTCCAGCCAGTGGCCGAGCAGCATGATGACGACGAGGAGGGCGAGTTCCCACCAGAAGTCGAGCTGGTGGCTGAGGACGCCGAGCGTGGCACCCCACGACGCGACAAAGGCGACCGTGATCGCCATGCCGACCAGCAGCATCATGCCCGGCCTGCGGTCCCGGACCTCCGCAACCGCACCGGTGAGGAACGGACGTCCGCCCCAGAGGTAGATCACCGTGCCCAGGACCGGCGGGACGAGCGACAGGCCCGGGACCTGCGGCAGCGAGTAGCCGAGCAGATCCGCGAACATGCCGCTGAGGAGCACCGTGGGCACCGCCACGAGCAGGTTGGCCCAGAACAGGCGACGGAACACGTCGGCGTGGTGACCGTGGCCGGCGTCGTGTTTGCCGTGGTCCCGGTGTTTGCCGTGGTCCCGGTGTTCGCCGTGGTCCCGGTGTTCGCCGTGGTCCCGGTGTTCGCCGTGGTCCCCGCCGGTCATGGCTCTCCTCACTCATCCGACGGCCGAACACGCGGGCCGTGTCCCGTGAAACCCAGTCTGCCCGTTGGGTCCTCACATTCCCGCTCGGGAGGGAAACCTCGAACGCGCCCGAACACCCGCGGCGGCCGAGGCCCCGGGCTAGAGTGTCAAGAAACCGACCACGCAGAGGAGCCCTCCACATGTGGACACTGACCGGTTTCGCCGACGAGATCAGCAAGGATCTCGGCGAACAGATCGAACTGCTGACCAAGCTGGGCATCCGGCACGTCGAGTTCCGCAGCGCCTGGGGCACCAAGGTGCTCGACCTGACCGACGAGCAGTTGCAGCAGGCCAAGTCGATGCTGGACGCCGCCGGCATCAGCCTGAGTTCGGTCGGCTCCGACCTCGGCAAGATCCAGATCACCGACCCGTTCGAGGACCATCTGCTCCGTGCCGCCCACGGCGTCGAGGTCGCCAAGTTCTTCGGGGCCCCGTACATCCGGATGTTCAGCTTCTTCATGCCCGAGGGCGAGGACCCGACCCCGTATCGCGACGAGGTCATGGCCCGCACCCGCGCCATGGTCGAACTCGCCGAGGCCGGCGGCGTGACGCTGCTGCACGAGAACGAGAAGGACATCTTCGGCGACACCCCCGAGCGTGTGGTCGACCTGATCACCACGATCGACTCCCCGAACTACCGGGCGATCTTCGACCCGGCCAACTACGTGCAGTGCGGCGTGAAGCCGCGCGACGAGGCGTACCCGCTGGTCCGGCCGTACACCGACTACATCCACTGCAAGGACGCCTCGGCCACCATCGTGGTCGACGGGCTCAACAAGGTGGTGCCGTCCGGAGTGGGCGACGGGCAGTTCCCGCAGTTGATCGCCGCGCTCAAGGCCGACGGCTACGAGGGCTTCTTCTCGATCGAGCCCCACCTGGGCGACTTCGACGCGTTCGGCGGCCTGTGCGGACCGGATCTCTGGACGACCGCCTACGACGCCCTCACCGGGCTCTTCCGGGAGCAGGGGATCACATGGTCGTGAAGGCCGCGATCGTCGGGTGGGGGGACGTCGCGGTCATCCACCATGAGGCGATCATCGCGATCGACGACGCCGAACTCGTCGGCGTCGTCGACACCGATCCCGCGCGCCGGGAAGCCGCTGTCGCCGAGACCGGGGTACCCGCGTTCGCCTCGATCGACGAGCTGGTGGACGCCGTGGACGTCGATGTCGTTCATGTCACGACCCCGCACGACCAGCACATCACGCCGACGCTGCAGGCCCTCACCCGCGGCGTCCATGTGATCCAGGAAAAGCCGCTGGCCGCGTCGCTGGAAGACGCCCAGCGACTCGTGGACGCCGCCGCCGCACTGCCGGCCGGGGGCCCCAAGGTGGGCATCTGCTTCCAGAACCGCTACAACGTGAGCAGCCAGGAGCTGCGGCGACTGCTGGACTCGGGCGAACTCGGAGAGATCAGGGGCGCCTACGCCTCGGTCGTCTGGACGCGCACGCCCGACTACTACACGGCCAAGCCCTGGCGGGGCAGCCGCGAGCACTCCGGCGGCGGCCTGCTCATCAACCAGGCCATCCACACCCTGGACCTCGTCCAGTGGCTTCTCGGCGACGTCACGAACATCGTCGGGCACGTGGCGACGAACAAGTTCGGGGACGTCATCGAGGTCGAGGACACCGCCGAGATGTTGTTCACGCATGCCTCGGGGGTCCAGACGTCGTTCTACGCGACCCTGACCGCGCCGCAGCACCGTCCGGTCGAGATCGAGCTCGACTGCGAGAACGCCTACGTGACGCTCCGAAACGGCCTCACTGTGGCGTGGAAGGACGGACGCGGCACCGAGTTCTTCGAGGAGCGCAAGGTCCCTTCGGGCGGCCGCTCCTACTGGGGCGTGTCGCACGAGCTGCTCATCCGCGACTTCTACGCCCACCTCGACGACCCCGAGCCGTTCTGGATCAGCCCCGCCGAAGCCCTGAAATCCCTGCAAATTCTGAAGCGCACCTACGAGGTCTCCGGCGTCTGACGCCCGGACTGGCCCCCAGCAACCATCCAACGAAGGAGACAACCACCCATGAGCGACAAGAAGGTACGCCTCGGCATCATCGGACTGGGCGCGGAGGGCGGCATGTATGCCAACTTCCTGAACAGCGGCATGGTCCCCAACATGGTGATCGGCGCGATCTGCGACATCCTGCCCGAGAAGAAGGCGAAGGCCGACGAGTACGGCGTCCCGTTCTACGCCGACTACAAGGAGATGATCGTCTCCGGCGACGTGGACGCCGTCGTCACGACCGTCCCGCACTACCTGCACCCCGAGATGGGCATCTACGCCCTCGACCACGGCATGCACACCCTGCTCGAGAAGCCGGTCGGCGTCTACACCAAGCAGGCGACCGAGGTCATCGAGTTCGCCAGGACCAAGCCCGAGCTCAAGTTCGGCGTCTTCTTCAACCAGCGCACCAACCCGCTCTACAAGGACCTCAAGGAGTTGCTCGACTCCGGTGAGCTCGGCGCGCTGCGCCACACCTCCTGGATCATCACCACGTGGTGGCGTCCGCAGGGCTACTACAACCAGTCCGACTGGCGCGCTACCTGGGGCGGCGAGGGCGGCGGCGTCCTGGTCAACCAGGCCCCCCACCAGCTCGACCTGTGGCAGTGGATGTGCGGCGTCCCGAAGAGCGTCTTCGCGAAGTGCCAGTACGGCTTCCGCCGCGACATCGCGGTCGAGGACGAGGTCAACGCGATGGTCGAGTTCGAGGACGGCGCGACCGGC
>CAZZGU010000184.1:0-5184 GCA_964653755.1 uncultured Nigerium sp.
GAACACGACGCGGCGGAACATCTCGGCCGTCGCGTTGTACATGTGGATGTTGGCGCGCTTCGCACCCACCAGGGACTCCGCTGTCCGCGAGATGAGGTCCTCTCGGGCCTGGGTCAGCACCGAGATCTGGACGTCGTCGGGGATCCGGTCCTCCTCGATCAGCTTGCGGACGAACGCGAAGTCTGTGGCGGAGGCCGAGGGGAAACCGACCTCGATCTCCTTGAAGCCCATCCGGACCAGCAGTTCGAACAGCTTCATCTTGCGGGCCGGCGTCATGGGGTCGATCAGGGCCTGGTTGCCGTCGCGCAGGTCGGTGGACAGCCAGCGGGGCGCCTGGGTGATCTTGTTCGACGGCCACGTGCGATCGGGCACATCGACGGGCTGGAAGGCGGTGTAGCGCTGGAAGGGCATCGGGCTGGGCTGCTGCACGGGACGGTGCTGCGGGCGGGTGCCGAAACGGGTGGGGTTCACGGTGGCGGTCATGGTTCTTCCTTGGGTTCACGTTCGAGGGGACTGCCAGGCATCACGAAACTCCGCAACGAGGAAGCCTGACGGCCTCCCGCGGATTGCGGTGAAGCCTAGGCCTCGTTGCGGCGACCAAGAAGCAGGTACGCCCACGCCATGCCCGACATGGTACACGCCCTTGGGTTCACGTCCAGTCCCCCCACACGCCGGAGGCGAAGTCCTCGGGTGGTACCGCGGTGTCGCCCTCCTGCGCGTGCGGGATGCCCCAGGTGTCGGCCAGCGCCTCCCGGGCCGAGGCGCGCGACAGCCCGGTGCCCTGGAGCAGGTCGACCACCAGCGCGCGCACGAGCGACATCAGCGCGGTGGGGCGCCAGTCGACGGAGTCGAGGTCGGCCGGAGACGCCCGGAGCGCGACATCGGTCAGGATCTCCCGAGCCCGCATCGGCGGCGTCCAGTTCCCGATCGCGGCGGCGAGCGAATGGACGGCCGCGGCGCAGTCGCCGACCAGGTCCGCGAGGGCGGGGAGGCGTCCGACCTCCTCCATCATTCCCAGCGACTGGCGGGCCAGCATCTCGGTGGTCGCCACGGCGCGCCGCGCGAGCAGGAACAGCCGGTCGAGTTCCTCGATGACGGGCCGGTCGGCCCACAGGGTCGGGTTGAGGCCCACCACGTCCCGCGCCGTGGTGAGCGTGGCGGACCAGTCGGTCGTGACCTGCCGGACGTTGCGCATCTGACCGGCCACGTCCCGCAGCCGCTCGACGTTGGAGGTGCGCAGGCCGTCCGCCAGCATGTCGAGGGCCGTGGCGAGTTCGCTGTAGGTCGTCCGGGCGTAACGGCGCGGGCGCGCCATCGGACGCCGAGGCAGCAGCACCGCGAACAGGAACGCCACGGCCGCGCCGGTGAGGGCATCCAGCCAGCGTCCGGAGATGCCACCGGTGTGGGCGGCCACCCACGGCATCCCGACGATGACGAGCCCGTTCACCCCGGACTGCATGGTGAACAGCTCCCCCCGGTCGAGGAACCGGCCGAAAACAGCCGCAGTCACGAGGACGACGATGACCTGCCACCAGCCGAGCTCGAGGTAGTTGGAGAAGAGTTCGCCCACGAACACGCCCACGGTCGCGCCGGCTCCGAGTTCGGCGACCTTCCGGGGGACGCGGTCACGGGTGAAGCCCAGGCAGATCCAGGCTGCGATGGGCGCGAACACGGGGGCCTCATGACCGAGGACGTCGTGGGCGATCACCCACGCCAGTGATGCCCCCACCGACGATTGCACGATGGGCCAGAACGAACCGGCGACGCGGCGTCCACCCTGCCGGGCGCGGGCGGTGAGGAAGACCCGCGTGCGGCGCAGGTCGAGGTGGTTGACCCACTCGAGCAGGCCCCACTCCGCGGGGCCGCCGCTGGCCATGTCCGCCCCCCGCTCAGAATCCGAGCCGGTTGAGCTGCTTGGGGTCGCGCTGCCAGTCCTGCATGACCTTGACGTGGATCGCCAGGTGCGTGGGCATCCCCAGCAACCGGTTGATCTGGAGCCGCGCGTCGTGGCCCACCTGCTTCAGCCGTTGACCCTTGTGGCCGATGATGATGCCCTTCTGCGACGACCGTTCGACCACGATCGAGGCGAAGATGTCCATGAGGGGCTTGTCCTCCGGACGGTCCTCGCGAAGACGCATCTCGTCGATGACGACGGCAATGGAGTGCGGGAGCTCATCCTCCACCCCTTCGAGCGCGGCCTCGCGGATGTACTCCGCGATGCGGGTCTCGGTGGACTCATCGGTCACCTCACCGGCGGGATACAACGGAGGCCCTTCGGGCAACAGGCGGACGATCTGCTCGATCACGACGTCGACCTGGTCGTCGGTGACCGCAGACACGGGGATGATCGCCTCCCACCGGACGCCGAGGTGATCCCCCATGGACTGGATCTTCACCAGATGCTCGGCCAGGCGCGGTCGGCTCACGAGATCCGACTTGGTGGCCAGTGCGATGAGCTTCGGCCGGCGGGGCAGCGCCGCAATCTCGCGGACGAGGAACTCGTCTCCCGGCCCGACACGTTGGTCGGCCGGAAGGCACACCCCGATCACGTCGACGTCGGCCCACGTCTGGTACACGAGGTCATTGAGACGTTCGCCCAGCAGCGTCCGGGGCCGGTGCAGGCCGGGGGTGTCGACGAGAACGAGCTGGGCGTCCGGTCGGGTGAGGATGCCCCGGATCGCGTGCCGCGTCGTCTGCGGTTTGGACGACGTGATCGCGATCTTCTCCCCCACGACCGCGTTCGTCAGCGTTGACTTGCCGGCGTTGGGACGCCCGACGAAGCAGGCGAAGCCGGATCTGTGTTCAGCCACGCGGGCCTCCTGATGTCTCGGTGACGGACTGGGCGGCCAGTTCGACGGTGGCCTCCACCGCGCGGTCGGACGGTGCTGCGTCTCCCATGCGCCCGACGACGATGGTCCGGATGGAATGGCGTCGCCCGCTGGCCCGCTCGGCGATGAGCTCGAGGCCCTCCCACTCGACGACGGAGCCGGGGATGGGGATCTTGTCGAGCTTCTTCGCCATCAGTCCGAGCACGGTATCCACGTCCTCGTCGTCGACGTCGAGGCCGAAGAGCTCGCCCAGCTCGTCCAGCGCCAGCCGGGATGACACCCGGAAGCGCCCGTCGCCCAGCTCGGTCCACGGTGGGAGCTCCTCGTCGAACTCGTCGACGATCTCGCCGACGATCTCCTCAAGGATGTCCTCGATCGTCGCGAGGCCGGCGGTTCCGCCGAACTCGTCGACGACGATGACCACGTGGCTGTGGGTGAGCTGCATCTCCCGCAGGAGTTCGTCGATGGGCTTGCTGTCCGGGCAGAAGATGGGGGGCCGCATGAGGGACTCGACGGTCTCGGTCGTCTGCGCCTGCGGGTTGTCGTAGCTGCGGCGCATGGCGTCCTTGAGGTACAGGATGCCGAGCACATCGTCGACGTCGTCGCCGACGATGGGGATGCGGCTGAAGCCCGACCGAAGAGCGAGGGACAAGCCCTGACGCAGCGTCTTGCCGGCCTCGATCCACACCATTTCGGTGCGCGGGACCATGACTTCCTTCACGATCGTGTCGCCGAGGTCGAACACCGAGTGGATCATCTTGCGTTCCCGGGCCTCGATCAGGTCGGACGCCTCGGCCATGTCGACCAGCTCACGCAGCTCCGCCTCGGAGGTGAAGGGCCCGTCCACGAAACCACGACCGGGCGTCAGGACGTTGCCGATCACGATCATGACCTGCGGCAGGGGCCCCAGCACGGTGGTGAGCATCGACAGCGGCCCGGACGCCCGGAGCGCCACGACGTCCGCATGCTGCCGTCCCAAGGTCCGCGGGGTGACCCCGAGCATGATGAAACTGACCACGACCATGATCCCGACCGCCCAGGCGATCTGCTGCCACGTGACCTCGACGAGGTCGAAGATGACCAGTGAGACGAGCACGGTGGCGGCGACCTCGAACGCGACGCGGATGAACAGCGAGGTGTTCAGGTAGGGGGCCGGGTCCTGCATGATCGACAGGAGCCGCTCGGCACCACGCCGGCCGTCCTTGACGAGCGCCTCGGCGCGCGTCTTGGAGAACGACTGGAGTGCGGCCTCCCCTGCGGTCATCAGGCCTGCCAGCAACACGCAGACGAACGCGACGACGATCTGGGTCCAATGGGTCGGGGTTAGCAGGGTCACTCACATCCGTCGGCAGCCAGGGTGGCGACAGTCTAGCGGGATGAGGCGGTGTGCCATTCCGCGATGATCCGGTCGTTGAGCCCGAACATGAGCGCCTTCTCCTCGGGCTCGGCGTGGTCGTAGCCCAGCAGGTGCAGCAGGCCGTGGACGAGCAGGTAGTCGGCCTCGTCGTCGGCGCTGCGTCCACTCTCGGACGCCTGCGCGGCGGTGACCTCCGGACAGAGAACGACGTCGCCCAGCAACCCGAGCGGCGGCTCCTCGTCGTCGCCGGGCGGACGCAGCTCGTCCATCGGGAAGCTCAGGACGTCGGTGGGCCCGGGGAGGTCCATGAAGCGCTGGTGGTACTCGGCCATCGTGCCGGGGTCCACCAGAAGGATCGACAGCTCGGCCTGCGGGTGGATCCGCATGCGCTCCAGGGTGAAGCGCGCCAGCCGCACGAGGCGCTGCTCGTCGACCTCGACGCCGGACTCGTTGGTCAGGTCGATCATGGACGCCCGCCGTTTCTCTGGGTGGTGCCGGTGCTGGGCCGGGTGGTGGACTCGTAGCGGTCGTAGGCGTCGACGATGCGGCCGACGAGCCGGTGGCGGACGACGTCGTGCTGGGTGAGGTGACAGAAGGCGATGTCGTCGAGCCCGTCGAGGATGCCGACCACCTCGCGGAGCCCTGACCTCTGGGCCCCGGGAAGGTCGACCTGCGTGACGTCGCCGGTCACGACCATCTTGCTGTTGAACCCCAGCCGGGTGAGGAACATCTTCATCTGCTCCATCGAGGTGTTCTGGGCCTCGTCGAGGATGATGAATGCGTCGTTGAGCGTCCGTCCCCGCATGTACGCCAGCGGCGCCACCTCGATCGTCCCCGCGGTCAGCAGCCGTGGCACCGAGTCGGGGTCGACCATGTCGTGGAGCGCGTCGTAGAGCGGGCGTAGGTAGGGGTCGATCTTGTCGTTCAATGTCCCGGGCAGGAACCCCAGCCGCTCCCCCGCCTCGATCGCCGGCCGCGTGAGGATGATGCGGTTGACCA
>CAZZGU010000185.1:0-5121 GCA_964653755.1 uncultured Nigerium sp.
ACGCCCTCGGTGCCGTCGAAGCCGTCCATCTCGGTCAGGATCTGGTTGAGCGTCTGCTCCCGCTCGTCGTTGCCGCCCATCGAGCGGGACCCGGCGCGCGACCGTCCGATCGTGTCGATCTCGTCAATGAAGATGATCGCGGGCGCCACCTTGCGTGCCTCGTTGAACAGGTCCCGGACGCGCTGGGCCCCGACCCCGACGATCATCTCGATGAACTCCGAGGCGCTCGCGGAGAAGAACGGCACGCCCGCCTCGCCGGCGGTGGCGCGCGCCAGCAGTGTCTTGCCGGTGCCCGGACCCCCGGTGAGCAGGACGCCCTTGGGTGGCCGGGCGCCCAGTCGGCTGTACTTGTCGGGGTGCTGGAGGAAGTCGACGATCTCGCTGACCTGCTCCTCGACCTCGTCGATGCCGGCGACGTCGTCGAACGTCACGCGGACCGAGCCGGGCTCGACGGGTTTGACCTCCTTCTTGCCGAGGCCGAACATCCCGCCGCCCGCGCCCTTCATCTGGCGCCGGAACAGCCACACGTAGAACGCGATGATGAGCAGCCACGGGGCGAAGGAGATGAGCAGGTTGGTGAGCGTGCCGCGCTGCGCGACCAGCGGCTCGGCGCGCACCTCGGCGCCGCCCGCGATGAGCGCGGCGAGCGGGTCGTCCTGGGCGAAGGTCGGGCGTTCGGTGGCGAACATCGTGTAGCCGACCTCAGGGTCGGACGCCGGCAGCGTCCGCTCTGCCTTCAGCTCGCCCTGGATGGTGTCCCCCTTGGAGTAGACGCTCTTGACGTTCTGCTCGGTGACCTGCGTCTGGAACTCGGTGTAGGAGATCGTCTCGGGCGCGGTTCCCATGTCCTGCAGGGAGAAGAAGAGGAAGGACAGGAAGTAGACGACCACGCCCCACGTGAGCGCGTTCCGCCAGTTGAACCTCGGGCCGCCCTGGTTCGGCTGACCCTTCTTCTGGTCCAGCTTCTGCTCGTCCAGGCCTTCGGTGCGCCAGGGCTTGGCGGGTTCGGGGGCGTCGCTGCGGTTCGTGCCCGGGGCGGGCTGGTCGGCCATCGGTCCTCCTCGTTGGGTCTGCCCTCAGGCTAGCGACGGCCGGGGGTGCGCGCCTGTCGGACTACCGCCGTAAGGTGGCCCCATGGCGGATCCCCTCGGTGTGCGCGCACACCTCGACGACCTGGCGGCCTTTGTCCAGGCCTCGCCGTCGTCCTACCACGCCGCGGCCGAGGTCGCGGCGCGCCTCGAGGCGTCCGGGTTCGCGACGCAGCGGGAGTCCGACGCCTGGGATGCCACGGTCGGGGGACACGTCGTCGTCCGCGACGGTGCCGTCATCGCCTGGTGGGTGCCCGGGCGCGCGGAGACCGAGCCGGGGTTCCGCATCGTCGGCGCCCACACGGACTCCCCGGCGCTCAAGCTGAAACCGTCCCCCACGAGCAGCACGGTCGGGTGGCAACAGGCCGCCATGGAGGTGTACGGAGGGCCCCTGCTCAACTCCTGGCTGGATCAGGAGTTCGGGCTGGCCGGACGCGTGGTGACGGGCGACGGCGACGAGGTCCTCGTCCGGACGCCGGCGTGGCTCCGGGTCCCGCAGGTGGCGCCGCACCTCGACCGGTCCGTCGACCAGGGTCTCAAGCTCGACAAGCAGGCCCACCTCAAGCCGGTCTTCTCGGTGGGGCACCGTGAGCTCGACCTCCTCGACCTCGTGGCGGACGCCGCGGGCCTCGAACCGGGCGCGATCGTTGCGCACGATCTCTTCTCCTACGTCACGCAGGCGCCGGCGGTGTTCGGGCCCCGCGACGAGTTCTTCGCGGCCGCCCGCCTCGACAATCTCTCCTCGGTTCACGCCGGCCTCGTCGCGCTCCTGGCCGCCGAGGAGGGCGGGCACGTCTGCGTCCTGGCGTGCTTCGACCACGAGGAGGTGGGCTCGTCGTCGCGGTCCGGGGCCAACGGCCCGTTCCTGGAGGACGCGCTGCGGCGCATCGCGTCCTCCCTCGGCGTCATCGGCGACGACTGGCACCGCATGCTGGCGCGTTCGAGCTGCATCTCCGCGGACGCCGGCCACGCCGTGCACCCCAACTACACGAACCTCCACGACCCCGACCACCAGCCGTTGCCCAACGGCGGCCCCCTGCTCAAGGTCAACGCGAACCAGCGCTACACGTCGGACGCCGTGTCGGGCGCCCTGTGGCGGCGCGTCTGTGCGGCTGCCGGGGTGCCGACGCAGCCGTTCGTCTCGAACAACGCCGTCCCCTGCGGCTCGACCATCGGGCCCAGCACCGCGGTGCGCCTCGGCATCGTCACGTGCGACGTGGGGATCCCGCTGATCAGCATGCACTCGACCCGCGAGCTCGCCGGCGCCGACGACCCGGCCCTGCTCGCCCGCGCCCTGACCGCCTACTACTCGGGAGCCTGACATGGACGACACAGCAGTGCAGGAGTTCTGGGAGTACGCCCGGGTGGCGGCCAAACTCAACCCCCTGGCGGAGATCTTCGGTCCCCGCCAGGACGGGACGGTCCCCCCGACGGTGTGGTCCTTCGGCGACGACCCCGAGACCGCGGACGTCCGCGCCGAGCTCGTCGTCCGCGGCGTGAAGACGGCCTCCTCGGGGCCGGCGTGGGAGTACGAGCGGACGGGCGCGCCGCTTCCGGAGGAGGGACAGCTCACGATCCTGGCCGACAGCGCCGGCCACCCGCGTGCCCTGCTGCGGACGACGTCGGTCCGGGTCGTGCCGTTCGCCGAGGTGGACGCCGACCACGCGGACGCCGAGGGCGAGGGCGACGGCTCGCTGGAGTGGTGGCGCGAGGAGCACCGGCACTTCTTCGCGAGCCTGGAGGAGTCGGGGGTTCCGTTCGACGAGTCGATGCCCGTGGTGCTGGAGCGGTTCGAGGTTCTCTACCCGGTGCGGTGAGGCCCCGCCCCGGCACTCTCCTCGGTGTTCCGGGTCAGCTTCTGCCACAGCCAGCCCCCGTTGCCCTCGTGGCCGGTCTGCACGAACTCGAGCAGGTTCTCGTTGCCGGCGACGAGTTCAGCGTGCCGGTGCGCGGACGCCGCCCCGGCGAACAGGACCTCGTCGCCCACGTGCAGCCCGGTATCGGTGGCTGGACGGTGCGTGAAGTCGCCGTCGTGCGACAGGAGCAGCGGCAGGGCGTGCACGGGCCGCTGCCGATCCACCGGGTGGGTGAGGAGGTCACCGATCGTCACCCGACCGCCCTCGGACAGCCGACGGCTGGCGGCCGGCGCCGACTCGGGGAGCAGCGCGATGCTCCACACCTCCGGGATCCGCTCGGGGTGGATCGCCTGCAGGTCCGTGATGAGCCGCTCACACTCCGACTCCGACATGCTCGGGATGCGCTCAAGGAAGCGCGCAAGGAGCGGGGTGGTGATGACGGCCAGGAACTCCTGCGCGACGAGGCGGGAGGGCTCCATGCTGAGGTCGCCCTCGAAGGCCTCGAACAGCGGGGCATTGCCGGCCTGGTTCTGGCGGGTGACCACGAAGATGCCCGGCTTGAGGTCGCGGGCATGGACGGCGATGGCGAGGTTGCGCTGGTCCTCCTTGTTGCCCACGACGATGCCGGACGCGTGATCGACTCCGGCCGCCTGGAGGGTCCCCGGCTCGGTGCCGCGCCCACGGACGTCCACCTCGCCTGTGCCGTAGTGCGTGACGTCGACGACGCTCACGGTCAGACCGGCTCCACGCAGCCGGGAGACGACGGCGTGCCCGAAACGGCCGTAGCCGCACATGATCCAGTGTCCGCGTGGGGGGCAGTGTCGCTCGGGCAGAGGGCGTCCGGGGAGGCCGGTCAGCACCTCGCGTAACCGGAACTGTTCGGGCGCCACGACCGCCGCGGCGAGGTGTTCGGCGAATCTCTCGAAGGGATTGATGACGATGTCGCCGCCGAAGACGCCGAGGTGGGTGTCCATCTCGGGGTCGCGGATCCTGGCCAGCACCGGCAGCCCCGGACGCAGCAGTCGCACGTTCACGGCGATCGCCTGGTTGTCCTCGTCCGCCAGGGCCAGTGCCATGACGCCGCGGCAGAAGGGCGACAGCAGTCCGGCCCCGGTGAGGGTGCCGGGCTGGACGGCGTCCGCTGCCGCCATGGGCGGGTCGTTCCGGAACTCCTCCAGCCGCAACTCCTCGAGGCGTGCCTGATCCTTCTCGAGGACCACAAAGCGCAGGTGCAGCCGGTCGAGGCCGTGACACACCAGCGTGCCGGTCTCGCCGCAACCGCAGACGATGTAGAACGGCTCGCGAAGCCCGGCGACACGCTTGGCGAAGCGTCCCGCCCGCACGGTCTGCTGGAAGGCGGGCTCCTGGATCAACGAGATGACGTTGACGATCGAATACGACCACCCCACCACGGTCATGTAGATGCTGAGGGTCATCCAGAGCCGCTGGGCCGCCGAGTAGGGGAGGGGTAGTTCGCCGAACCCGATCGTCGTGCCGGTGTAGCTGATCACGTAGAACGCGTGGAAGATGCCCATGCCCGGGGTGGGGTTCCCCTCGGCGTCCACGCCCGGGACGATCGCGAGCCCCATGGTGCAGAAGGTGTAGATCACCACGATGATGATCAGCGGAATCCTCATCCTCCGCAGGACGAGGTAGAAGACGTTCGTCATGCTCAGCGGCGCAGCGTGAGGGTCTCGCCGAGAAGCAGCGTGACCGAGATCAGGTTGGCGAGGAGGGCGCCGCCCGACAGCGACACCACCAGCGCCATCGACTCGCCGGTCATGCCGCTGCTCGAGACGTAGACGGCCCAGGTCCACACGAACGCGGCCGCGGCGAGTTGGAGGTCGGCGACCAGGCTCGTCGCCAGGTGGACCGCGCCCAGCTGCGTCCGGTCGCCGAACTTGAGGATCGTCGCGATCACACTGACGGCCAGCGCCGCGGCCAGCCCGGACACGTGGTGCAGTTCCGGGCGGTACATGTCGCCGATGAAGAAACCGAAGTTCAGGGTCGCGGCGAGCGTGATGAAGAAGCCGAAGATGACCTTCTCGAAGTTCATGGCCGTCCTCCTGTCAGCCACACTCTAGGTCCGGCCGGCGTCGGTGGGGCTGAGCGGCGTCCGATTCCTCGCCGAGGGCCTGCCTTCCGTCCGCCGAGGGCCTGCCTTCCGTCCGCCGAGG
>CAZZGU010000186.1:0-5100 GCA_964653755.1 uncultured Nigerium sp.
GCACCATGGCCACCGTGCTGGCGAATGGATCACTGTCATCGCAACAGTCCGGTGAGGGCGACATCCGCCGCACCCTGGTGGAGAACGACCTGGTGGAGTGCATCGTCGCCCTGCCCAGCCAGTTGTTCTACACCACCCAGATCCCGGTGTGCCTGTGGTTCCTCACCAAGGACAAGTCCTCCCGGACGGTGCGCTCCGAGCGCCCGCAGCGCGACCGCCACCGCGAGGTGCTCTTCATCGACGCCCGAGGGCTCGGCCACATGGCCACCCGCACCACCAAGGAGTTCACCGACGACGACGTCGCCCAGGTCGCGTCCACCTACCACCGCTGGCGCGGCGAACCCAACGGCACGCCCTACGAGGACGTCCCCGGGTTCTGCGCCTCCGTCACCCTCGACCAGATCGCCGACCACAACCACGTCCTCACACCCGGACGGTACGTCGGCGCCCCGGACGTCGAGGACGACGGCGAACCCCTCGACGAGAGGATCGCACGCCTCTCCGACGAGATCAGGGAGGGTTTCACCGAGCGTGCCGCACTTCAAGAACGGGTGCTGGCGGCGCTCAGCTCTCTCGGGACAGCGGAATGACCAATCCGAGGGTTTCCACCGACCTGGCGGGAACCGTTGATCTGCTCACCGGATTCCCTTTCAAGAGTTCGAGCTACTGCCGGCCGGAGGAAGGGGTGCCCCTTTTACGCGGGGACAATGTCGTTCAACGCGGCATTCGATGGGACGGCGCGAAGCACTGGCCGACGTCCCTGATTGGTGAGTTCGTCAAGTACAGACTCAGGCCCGGCGACGTCGTGCTCGCAATGGATCGCCCGTGGATCGAGGCCGGACTCAAGGTCGCGGAGATCAGAGGGGGCGACGCTCCTTCACTCCTCGTGCAGCGGGTGGCCCGCCTTCGGACGAGAAGCCCAGGCCTGCGTCAGGACTTCCTCAAGTGGCTCCTCTACACCCCCGCATTCACCCAGCACGTCCTCTCGGTACAGACCGGCACCGCGGTTCCCCATATCAGCGGCGGCCAGATCCTCTCCTTCAAGTTCGAACTCCCTGAACTTGATGAGCAGCGGCGGATCGCGGGCGTGTTGGGTGCGTTCGACGACCTCATCGACAACCTGCACGAGACCCAAGCACAACTTGACGAACTCGCCCGGTACGCCTTTGTCATCCGATGGGACGGCACCACACGGATCCGACTCTCCGACATCGGGCATCTCACTATGGGCCAGTCCCCGCCCGGCTCGACCTACAACGAGACCGGAGACGGCATGCCCTTTTACCAAGGCGTCCGGGACTTCGGAGACCGATACCCCACTGTACGAGTCCACTGCTCCGCGCCGACTCGCGTTGCCCAAGCTGGCGACATACTGATCGCTGTCCGTGCCCCAATCGGCTCCACCAACGTCGCGACCTCTACCACCGCGATCGGACGCGGACTCGCCGCACTCCGGGCGACAAGGCCTTCCACCGCACTCCACGCGGTCCGAGCAGACCCCTCCTTGTGGAGCCCTTACGAAGGCGAGGGCACAGTCTTCTCGTCGATCAACGGACCCACGCTCCGGAACGTAGCGGTCCCGTGGGTAGAGGACCCCGAACTCGAAAACCACCTCCGCGCCTTGGATGACCTTCACCGGGCGTGCGCCGAGGACATAGAGCGTCTCGCGCGGGCCCGTGATGAGCTGCTTCCGTTGCTTATGTCGGGTCGGATCACGGTGGATGAGGCGTGGGAGGCGGCGGCGTCATGACGTGGTTCAGTGAGGCCCAACTGGAGGAGTACGTCCTGTCCCTCCTCGTAGAGGCGGGGTGGGGGGCCGTTCACGGTGTCACGATCGCACCGGGCGAGCCCGCCGCGGAGCGGTCCGACTACCGCGAGGTGATCCTCGAGCGCCGTCTGCTGGACGCGGTGCGGGCCCTGAACCCGCAGCTGCCGGAGCAGGCGGTGCGGGATGTGGTGGACACGGTCCGCCGCCCGGAGTCGCAGGTTGCGGCGTGGGAGAACTGGCGCTTCTACCAACTCCTCACCCAAGGCGTCCCCGTTGAGTACCGCGACAAGTCGGGGCGGGTGAAGGCCGTCCGGGCTGCCCTGGTGGACTGGGCCAACCCCACGGCAAATGACCTGCTCGCCGTCAACCAGTTCACCATCCATGGGGCGAAGCGGGACCGCCGCCCCGACGTCGTGCTGTTCGTCAACGGGCTGCCGCTCGGGTTGATCGAGTTGAAGAAGACTGGGTCGGTGAACGCGTCGCTGCGGTCCGCGTTCCACCAGATCCAGACCTACCGGACCCAGATCCCGGACCTGTTCACCTACACCCAGGCCGTGGTCCTGTCGGACGGCATCTCGGCGAAGGCGGGCCCGTTCTCCGGGGCGTGGGAGCACTACGCCCCGTGGAAGACCATCGACGGGACCCTCGAACCCACTGGTGCCGTCCCCCAGATCGAAGTCCTCACCAAGGGACTCTTGGCCCCTGCCGTGTTCCTGGACTGGGTGCGGTCCTACGTTGCCGTGTACGGCGATGGGGAGGACACGGTCCGGAAGCAGGCGAAGTATCACCAGTATTGGGCGGTCCGGAAGGCCGTGCAGCGCACCGTGTACGCCGTCGCCGGGGACGGCCGGGTCGGGGTGGTGTGGCACACCCAAGGGTCGGGGAAGTCGTTGGAGATGGCGTACTACGCCGGCCAGGTGATGCGCCACCCCGACATGGGCAACCCCACCGTCATCGTCCTGACCGACCGGAACCAGCTCGATGACCAGTTGCACGACGAAACGTTCGCCGCCTCCAAACCCGGCGCACCGCTCCCGGAACCGCCGGTGCAGGCGGACTCCCGCGACGCCCTGAAAGCCCTGCTGGCGGGCCGGCAGTCCGGCGGGATCATCTTCTCCACCATCCAGAAGTTCGGCCTATCCCGCGATGACCGCGACGCCGGCAAATCCTTCCCGGTACTCTCCACCAGGTCGAACATCGTGGTGATGGTCGACGAAGCGCACCGCACCAACTACGGCTTCATCAGCGGGTTCGCCCGCAACCTGCGCGACGCCCTCCCGAACGCGTCCTTTGTCGCGTTCACGGGCACCCCGATCGAGGAGAAGGACCGCTCCACCACGTCCGTGTTCGGCACGTACATTGACGTGTACGACATGACCCAGTCCGTCGCAGACGGCGCCACCGTCAAGGTGTTCTACGAGGCCCGCCTCGCGAAGGTCGAACTGCCCGATGAGGCGCACCGCATCATCGACACCGAGTTCGTCGAAGCCACCGAGGGCTCCGAGGACGAGGTCGTCGAACGATTGAAGACCCGGTGGGCCCGGGTGGAGGCCATCGTCGGGTCCGACCAGCGCATCGCCGCCCTCGCCCAGGACATCGTCACCCACTGGGAAGCCCGCCGCGACCTCCTCAAAGGGAAGGGCATGGTCGTGGCGATGTCGCGCCGCATCGCCGTCAAACTGTACGACGCGATCGTCGCGCTCCGCCCCGAATGGCACACCGACGACGACACCACCGGGAAGATCAAGGTCGTCATCACCGGGTCCGCCACCGATGAGGCCCCGCTGCAACGGCACCTGCGGTCCAAGCAGGACTTCACCGCGCTGAAAGCCCGCGCCACCGACCCGGACGACCCGTTGGAACTGGTGATCGTGCGGGACATGTGGCTCACCGGGTTCGACTCCCCGGCGATGCACACCATGTACGTCGACAAGCCCATGAAGGGCGCCGCGCTGATGCAGGCGATCACCCGGGTCAACCGGGTGTTCCGTGACAAACCGGCCGGACTGGTCGTGGACTACATCGGCATCGCGGAGGACTTGAAGACCGCTTTGGCGGACTACACCAAACGGGACCGGGACGACGCGAAGGTCGGCCAGGACGTCGCCAAGGTTGCGGTCCCCGAGATGCTCGCCGAGCACTCCATCGTCGCCGGCATCATCACCGCCGTGGACTGGCGGACCATGCTCGCCACGAAGGCACCGGGGGCGCAGTTGCACGCCATCGCCGCCGTGGTGGACCACCTCCTCGCCACCGAACGCGACACCGCGGACACCCCGTCCGCTGTTCCCGTGGATGAGGAGCTCGCGGCGGCGGAGAACCCGGGTGAGGCTCAAACCCGGCCGGTGGCGGACTCGGAGCAGCAAACACCGAAGCAGCGGTTCATGGCCCACACCCGCCGGTTGCGGTCCTTCTTCGTCATGGTTCCCACTTCCCCGGAGGCGCAGTCGATCCGGGACGATGTGGCGTTCTTCGACGCGGTGCGCGCGCAGATCGCCAAGATCGACTCCACCAGCCGTGGTCCGGGTGGGGACGGCGCGGAGATGGACGTCGCGATCCAGCAGATCATCTCCGAGCACATCGCCGGCGGTGGGGTCATCGACATCTACGCCGAGACCGGGCTGGCGAACCCGGACCTGTCCCTCATCGACGACGACTTCATCGAATCCTTCCGGCTGGCGGCGAACAAGAACGTCCGGTTCGAAATGCTGAAGCGGCTGCTGAAGAACGAGGTCCGCAAGGTGGGGCAACGGAACGTCGTCACCGGGAAACTGTTCTCCGAGATGCTCGACGCCTCCCTGAACCGGTACCACAACCGGGCGCTGGACACCGCCGAGGTGGTCGCGGAGATGGTGGACCTGGCCAAGAGGATGAAGGCCGACGCCGAGCGGGGCAAGGACCTCGGCCTCACCGACGACGAGATCGCGTTCTACGACGCCCTGCGCACCAATGACTCGGCCGTGAAGGTGCTGCAGGACGAGACGATGAAGAAGCTCGCCCACGACCTCACCTCGATCGTCCGCCGGGACGCCACCACCGACTGGAACGTCAAGGAACAGGTCCGGGCGAAGCTGCGGACCTCGATCAAGCGGCTGCTGCTTCGCAGTGGCTACCCGCCCGACAAGGAACCCCGGGCCACCGAGCTCGTCATGGAGCAGGCTGAACTCATGAGCGAGTGGCGCAGCGGCGAGTGGGACGAACCTGTTCCTGTCATGGACACGCAATGGACAGTCCAAGCCGTCGCGGCCGACGCTGACGAACTCCGCGAGGGACGCCTCCAGAGCGGCGAGTCGTCGGAGCGGCCGCGCTGACCTGCGGTGGCGTCGATTTCG
>CAZZGU010000187.1:0-5084 GCA_964653755.1 uncultured Nigerium sp.
GCGGGCGTGCCGGAGCTCGCGGCCCGGGCGAGGTCGAACAGATGGCTCCGTTCGGCCTCGTCGAGCTGCAGGGCGCGGGCGACGGCGTCCAGGACGCTGTCGGAGGCTCCGCGGATGCTGCCCCGCTCGAGTTGGGTGTAGTACTCCACCGACACCCCGGCCAGTTGGGCCACCTCACTGCGTCGCAGGCCGGCCACGCGCCGGGTGCCGAGCCCGGCCGGGATGCCCGCCTGGGCGGGAGTGACCCGGCCGCGACGCGTGACCAGGAAGTCGCGTACCTCGCTGCGGTGGTTGTCCATGACATCGACCCTACGGACCGGCTCCGCAGTGTGGGAGATGCTGTCAGCACCTCCCTCGGCAGCACCCCCCTCGGCAGTACCCCTCAAGGGCCGCAGCGCCGGAGCGTGGGTGGTCCGCCGCGGGGCGTGTCAAGCCTGCCCCTGTTCGTGTTCGGCGGTCCGGGTGGCCTGTTCGGTGTGTGGGGGTGCCGAGACCACTGCCCGTTCTGGAGGACACCTCCCCGGTGAACTGGCCAGGCATCTGCGCCTGTCCGATTCGACTGTAAAGTCACCACCTCAAGACCCTGGAGTCTGCGGGACTCCTCGCCAGAGAACGACGCGGCATAGCGTCTACTACCGCGTCATCCCCGAGGCGATCATCGCCATCGCCCACGCTCTGCACATCAACGCCTGCTGCTGAGGAGTAACCATGGGCCAGAGAAACGACGACATCCGCGCGGCTGTCCGCGAGACCTACCACCTCGTCGCCATCGGCGAGGCCGGCGGCTGCTGCGGAACCGACCCCAGCTCCTGCTGCACCCCGTCCGCACCCACCCAGATCTCGTCCCTCCAACTCGGCTACGCAGAACACGATCTGGCGTCCCTTCCTGAGGGCGCAGACCTCGGCCTCGGCTGCGGCAACCCGGGCGCCATCGCCTCGCTGCAGCCCGGCGAGACCGTCCTCGACCTGGGCAGCGGCGCCGGCGTCGACGCCTTTCTGGCCGCCACGGCAGTAGGCCCCCAGGGACGGGTCATCGGGGTGGACATGACTCCGTCCATGGTCAGCAAGGCCCGAGCGAACGCCGGCAAGGCGGGCTACACCAATGTCGAATTCCGCCTCGGCGAGATCGAGCGCCTGCCCGTCGCCGACAGCACCATCGACGTCGTCATCTCCAACTGCGTCGTCAACCTCTCCCCCGACAAGAACTCCGTCTTCAGTGACGCCTTCCGCGTGCTTCGACCCGGAGGTCGGCTCGCCATCTCCGACATCGTCGCCTGGACCGACATCACGGAAGAACTGCGGCACGACCTGAGCCTCCACAGCGCCTGCATGGCCGGAGCCTCACCCATCGCCGCCCTCGAACACATGATGGCCGAGGCCGGATTCGAGAACATCCGCATCACCCCCCAGCACCCGAGCAAGACCTTCATCGCGGAATGGGCCCCCGGCCACGACATCACCAACTACGTCGTCTCCGCCACCATCGAAGCAACCAAGCCTGGCACGCCCCCGACCCGCTGCTGTTGACAATCTCGTCAGGGCTGATGGTGGCGCAGTTGCACACCCCGGGAGGGGAAGGTCGCCGACCACGACCTTGTCGCCCTGCAGGCGTCCGCCGTGTCAGCGTGGACGTGGCGGCGGGCGATGTGTCCCAGCAGACCCAGTACTGGGTCGGACGCCGCCGGAGCCTGCCAGCATACCCCCCGGGGTATCTGTTACCATGGAAATACCCCTAGGGGTATCCCATCGCCACCCCAGTGAGGAGTTCCCGTGAAGGTTCTATTCCGCGAGCACTACCGTCCGCTCTACTTCCTGTCCGCCCTCGGCATGGGCGGCCTCAGCGTCACATTCTTCATGTACCTGATGTTCCTCGTCCCCCATCCGGCGTCCCCGATCCCGACGTTCGGTGACCTGGCTGCCGTCTACGCCGGCGGCAACCCGACCGCGATGGGGCTGGTGACGCTCGCCCTCTTCGGCATCGTCTGGTTCGCGGTCCGGCACTTCCAACTGCTGTTCGCCAACCTCGCGGAGCACAGGCGCTTCACCCGCTCGGAGGCCTACGCCGGCTTCACCTCGTCCAATGCCGAGGTGCAGTTGATGGCGATCCCGCTGACGCTCGGCATGACGGTCAACGTCGCCTTCATCCTCGCCGCGCTTGCCATCCCGGGGCTGTGGGCCGTCAAGGAGTACCTGTTCCCGGTCGCGCTGATGGCGGTCACGGCTATCGGAGGTCTGGCGCTGTCCTACTTCGGCCGGTACCTCACCCGCATCCTGACCTCGGGGGCCTTCAACATCGAGGACACCAACCACTTCAGCCAGGTGCTGCCGAGCTTCGCGTTCACCATGGTCGCGGTCGGCTACTCCTCCCCGGCCGCCATGAGCTCCAACGTCGCCACCTCGGTCATCGGCATGCTGGGCTCCTTCGTCTTCCTGGCAGCCGCAGCCGCCTGGATCCTCGTCAAGCTGCCGGTCAGCTTCGGCGCCATGCTCCGCAACGGGATGGCCCGCGAGGCCGGACCCACGCTGTGGATGGGGATCCCGATCTTCACCCTGGTTGGCATCGCCACGATCCGCATCACCTCAGGTCTGTTCCACAGCGTGCTCGACGCGAAACTCGACCCGATCGTGTGGTTCGTCTTCTTCGGTCTGCTGGTCGCCGCGCAACTGGTCATGGGTCTGTTCGGTTACGCGGTCATGCGCAAGCAGGACTACTTCGCCCACTTCGTGCGGGGGGACGGACGCAGCATCGCGAGCTACGGGCTCATCTGCCCCGGCGTCGCCCTGGTCACCCTCGCCCAGTTCTTCATCCACTGGGGGTTGGTCCAGACGGGGATCGTGACCGTGTTCTCCCCGGTGCATCTGGGCTTGCTCGCCGCCGTGGCCGCGCTCCAGCTCGTCACGATCGTGACCCTCGCCCGCCTCAACCGCAAGCTCTACGGCACGCCTGACACCGCCCCGCGGTCGGTCGCCGCCCAGCGCGAGCTGGCCGAGGTCAACGCCTGAGGCCTCCGGACGCCCGCCCGTCGGGCGTCCGGAACGGTCCTGCTTGCTGTGCTGGGGGGTGACGATTCGAGTCGGCGGACTTCGGCTCGCGGCACTGTGACCGCCCGGAGGAAGGTGACGGGCCCCTCCCCACAACGGCGCACCTATCGGCCTCCGGCTGGTTGCTGAGTTAGCCTGTGAGCACTGACGAGAGGGGACGGACATGCCCAGGTCACGCGGAGACCGCTACGTGTGCGGCAAGTGCGGTGCCGAGCTGGTGTACGAGAAGCCCTGCGACTGCCCCGAGGGCAGGCCGCACTCCGAAATCTGCTGCGGGCAGCAGATGACCCTGGTGCGCGCCGAGAAGAGCTGAGAATCCGGTGGCCTGCCCGACCTGGCCAGGCCGGGAGGTCGGCGCGCAGTACCCGAGAAGAGGATCGCGGTCCAGGTGGCGACGCTCGAGGACGGAGTCAAGACCTCATGGAACAGCGCACGGCAGTGGCGGCGGTGGCCGAGGCTGCGGCCGGGGTCGAGCGTGCTCACGCACAACTGGAGGCGACGGTCGTCCTGGCCCGTGAGGCGGGTGTGACCTGGGCCCAGATCGGCGAGGCGGTCGGGATGAGCCGGCAGGCCGCCCACGAGCGGTGGGGGTGCATTCCTAGAAGCGGATGCCCGCGGTCTGACTGCGATTGCCCGAACCATGCGGCGGGCGCCTGCGCCTGCGGGCACGGCCCGGGACGCGGCCGCCGCCGATCCTTGGCGGGCCCAACGGTCGGGTCTCGGGTGGGCGATGCTCCGTCCTGACGCGTCCTCGCGATGTGGTCGGCTGACGCGCGTCAGGAGATCCTGACATAGGCTGCCGGTGGCGGCCGGTCGCCGCCCACCGCGCCAGCCCGGCGCACCGAGGGGAGAAGCATGAGGATCGCTGTCACTGCCGCCACCGACGCCGGACTGGACGCCCCGGTGGCGGGCCACTTCGGACATGCCCCACACTTCGTCCTGGTCGAGGCCGCTGACGGTTCCATCGACTCCGCGACGACGCTGGCCAATCCCTTCCTGGCGGGACATCAGCCGGGGGAGATTCCCGCGTTCATCAAGGGTCACGGTGCGGAGGTGATCCTGAGCGGCGGCATGGGCCTCCGGGCGGTCCGGATCTTCGAGCAGGTCGGCGTGACCGCGGCGACCGGTGCCGCCGGGACCGTTCGTCAAGCGGTGGCCGCCTACCTTGACGGCACGCTGGCGGGAGCCTCCCCATGCGCTGACAGCGTGGCACACCACGAGAGCGAATCATCCGGAGGAGAGGAGTGAGCGCCCACATCAGGTGACCGAGGGTTCCCGCCACGCCCGGGTCGCGCGAAAGTGTCTCGGGAGATGCCCACGACGCGGTCGCCTCGCCTCTCGGACCGTGCGCGACGTGACCTGTGTGAACAGCACAGCCTGGTGGCGCACCTCTACCCCCAACGGTGGCCCGCGGAGGCGACGGAGGCTGGACCGTCGCATGCGCCTGACCATCCACTCGAAAGGAAAATCCATGAAGGCCCTGATGATCATCAACGGTTCCGCCTACGGGCTGGACTCCACCTACAACGCCATCCGCCTGGCGGCGTCCATGGCCAAACGTGACGGCGTCGAGATGACCGTCTTCCTGATGGGCGACGGCGTCACCGCAGCCATGGCCGGCCAGAAGACCGCCGACGGCTACTACAAGCTCGACCGCATGCTCGGCTCGGTGACCCGCAGCGGCGGCGAGATCCTGTGTTGCGGCACCTGCATGGACGCCCGCGGCATCACCGCCGAGATGCTGATCCCGGGCGCCCGCCGCTCCACCATGGAAGAACTCACCGACCACACCTTCGCCGCCGACAAGGTCCTCGTCTTCTGACGTGCAGCCCGGCCTGGCGTCCGGACGCCGTCGTCACCCACACATGGCGGGCCGGATCCACAGGACGCTCAGCCGGCGTCGGCTTCATGGCCGCCACCCGCTCTCCGAGCGTCCCGAACTCCGACCCGATCCTGGACGACACACGGAACAAGGTAACCACCCCCTCGGACGTTCCCCCTGCGGACGTTCCCCCTGCGGGGCGCTTCTGATCGGGTGACCA